>JASHNY010000196.1 GCA_030041385.1 Alphaproteobacteria bacterium | reverse complement strand
CCGGATCGGAGCCGAGGAAGCGTTCCGCCAATAGCCGGGTCGCCGGCGAGTGCGCCTTGTATGCCTGCTTGACCGCGGCGAGCAAGGTGTCGAGGGACGCTGCCAACAGCGCCTCGAAGTCGGGATTGGTCGGAGCCTCTACCGTAAGGAATTCATGGACGGCGAGCGCTTCCATCGGGCGGCCCTCGCTCAACGCTTCTCGCGCCCGCGCCAGCAGCATGGAGGGTAGGCGGCCGAGCACTCGCCTGGCCTCGGCCGAATGCGGCGTGTCCCGGCCGTTCGACAACTCTATCACTTGGCGATAGACGGGGATCGCGGGGATCAGGTTTCCCGATTGTTGCAGCGCTCGTGCATAGTTGAGCAAATACCACGCGTTTTCGGGGTCGCTCTCGGCGGCAGAACGCAATGGTGCGACCGCTCCGCCGGGATCATTGTGAACCAGCCGGCTTCGACCGATCGCAAACCACGCTTCGTCGGCACCAGGGTCGACCATCAGCACCATTTCGGCGGCGTCGATGGTGGCATCGTTGTCGCCGACCAGCGCGGCATCTTTCATCGTCGTAAGAAAATAGCGCTTGATGCGGTCCAGGCTTTCCGTGAGCGTCTGGTCCTCAGGCCTCAATGTGCGCAGTGCACCCAGGCAGATCGCCGCTTCTTTATCGTTGCGCTGCAATTCGCTGCGAATTGCCAGAACGCGCCAATCCTCCGCCGCCGTCTCGATCGTCTGGGACACCGCTTCGTCCATAGGATGGGCGGCGGCAAGCGCGGCCAGCATGGCTGCCGCTGCCGGCACGTCCTTTCCTTGCGCCAGCCGCTCGATCAAAGCCAACGCCCGATCCGGATGAAGATCGAAATAAGCGACGATGACGGACGGCAGGGTCTCATATCGATCAAGCGCAATTGCCGCCTCGACCTTGATGCGCAATGCCTCCGCATTGGCAGGCTCCACCGAGAGCGTTCTGTTCGCGAACTCCAGCGCCTCGGCGGCGAAGTCTTGGCGACGATAGGAGCGGGCGGCTTGCAGTGGTGCCTCCGCCTCCCCCGGATTGGCTTCGGCAAGATGCCGCCACGCCTCGGCGGCCTGCGCCCAATCGTTGCGCCGGTTATAGATGCGGCCCAGCGTCCGCAGCGCGTCGGCGTTGTGCGGCTGCAGTCCTAGCAAGGCGCGGGCTGTCAGTTCGCATTTTTGGTCGTTGCCGATGTTGTAGTAGACCCGCATCAGGAAAATCGCCGCCTCAAAGTCCGTCGCCGCGGCGGATACCGCCCGGGTGAGCAACGGCTCGGCGAGCCCGAATTCCTTTCGCCGATAATGCAGCACGCCCGCGTACTTCTGTACCCCTGGGTCGTCCGGATAGTTACGCAACGCCGCCTCGACCTTGGGCAGCGCGTCACCGGGATCGCCGGCCATCGCGGCGGCGCGCAACTGAGTGAGGGATTCGGGCGTCGGGCTAGACGATAAAAGAGACTCTGGTTCCGAGACGAAATCGCTCAAGATCTTCCCCAAGTCCCTTGTTAAGATTTGCTATTTCGGCGGGGGGTTTAGTGCGCGAAACGAGAAATCCTTGCATATCTTCACTCCTCGCACAATGCGTGAAGCGTGGCGGCCACCGGTGGAGTAAGCGCTGTGGCGCTTGCCTCTCCTGTCCCAAGCTGGGCCCGGCACTCATTTCTCACCCGGGCTACACCCAATGCTGCGTCACGGTCGGCAGGCCGCAGTAAAGCCGCAGCGTGAAATGCGATAAACGCAGCCACAAAGTCGCCGTCGATTTCGTGCCCGTACCCGTTTCCAAGATAATCGACTCCAGCACGGTCGGCGGCCTGCACCAATTCGGGACTCCCGACCGAAGCGTTACGCGAAAACGCAGCCGCGCCCACAAGCGGGGTCCATATCTCCGGCTGACCGGCCAACCAGGCCAAAGCTCGGGTAGGCGATGCCGCGATCAGTCCCGCTGCGGCCGCTGCCGCATCGTCGATCATGCCGGCGGTAAGCAGCGCTTTGGTGTGGATCTGCATCGCCTCCGCGTGCTTGGGATCGTGCGCTAACAACGCCGCCGCCGCCTCGGTGGCCTCCTTGTGCGCGCCCGACGCGGCGTGGCACCGCGCCAGGTGCAACAAAGCGTCCTCGTCGTCGGGCAATTCCGCGCGCAGGCGCGACCACGCGTCCGTCGCCGCCGGCCAGGCTGCCACGGCAACCGCGAGGTATCCTATCGACCGCAGGTAGCTCGCATTTCGCCCCGCCCGGGCAAGCAGACGAGGCAGCATGTTGCGCACTGCTTCAGCGTCTCCTTGAACCTGGAGTCGCTGAGCCTGGCGCAACAATGCTTGCTTTGACGGCAATACCCATGCGGCCCCGCTTGCGAGTACGCTGAGTAACCTGGCGGCTGGCTTCTCAACGGGGGCCTGGTCGGGTGACGGGTTGCGCGCAGGGAAAGCCTCAGGCCCCGTCAGACCCGATCCCTCGCCGCTGGCCGGATGTTGAGTTGCAGCGGCGGCCGGTTTGAACGCCACGGCATCCGTGCTGGCCGGCCCGATGATATTCAGCGCCGCGGCATAGCTTGTCGCCGTGCGGTCCTCACCCTGCAGCTGTGCGCGTTCCGCCTTGAGGGCCCATGTCGCAGCGAGTGCCGTGGCCAGGCCGCCGATGTTTTGGTCGCCGGGGTAAGCCGCGAGAAGGGCTGCGACCATGGCCGCGCTGCCCTCGATGCGCTCGCTGCGAGCAAGTTGCTGTATCAGGCGCAACGCCCGGGTCGGCTCCATCCGGTAATAGGCGGGGATCGTGTCGACCAGCGGCCCATGATCGCCGTCGCCGCCGGCGATTGCCGCATCGATCTTTATGCGCGCAGCCTCGCCGCAACCCGGGTCGACGGCCAAGGCCTTATCGGCGAATAACAGCGTCTCGGCGTGACGGTGCAAACGTTCGTAGCATCGGGCCGCCTGCAGCGAGGCCTCGGAGTCATCAGGCATCGCTAGTGCCAAGCGTTGCCAGGCAGAAGCCGCTTTGTCCCAACTGCGCCGCCGGTTGTAGATGCGGCCAAGGGTGCGCAGTGCGTCGGGATGATCGGGGGAGAGCATTAGCAAATGTTCGGCGATGTTCACGCACTCATCTTGATTGTCGGCAATGTAATACGCGCGCATCAGAAATAGTGCCGCTTCAGTATCGCTGGGGTCGATGGCCATCGCCTTAGCAAGCGTAGCCGTTGCCGATACTAATTCCTTCTTTTGATAATAAAGGATTCCGGAATACTTGAGGATGTCCTTGTTGTCAGGAAATTCGCGCCTGGCCCGGTCGATCTCGTCCGCATTTCCGGAAAGTGCGGCGCGGCGCAACAAGCGCAACTCGCGCGGTGACGGTTCGGCACGCTGCGCGACAGCATCGGCATCGGGGGTAGCCACCCCGGATGTGATCGTGCGATTCAGGGTTTCATTCCTTCCGATGCAATCTCATTTGGACGCCCGTCCGATCGGGTACAAATCTGGCGCATCGCTATTCGGCAGTGGTCGCGCCGTGCCGGCGCGCAAGGCCGGTGCAGGCGGAAGCCATCGCGATCTCGAAATCCGCGTCGCTCAGCGTAACGACGGAGCGGGTTTTGCGCGCGGTCTCGGCGGCTGCGGCGAAGGCGAGGCCGGCCATCGCCGCGGGGGCAGAGGTGATCGGAGGCGGGGATCGCCCGAGGCAGGCGTTGAGAAACGCGGTCACGGTCAACAGGTCGCCGCCGCCGTGGCCGTCGCGCTGGTCGGTCGACCAGCTGATCGGCTTCTCATCGGCATCGGCATAGGTGAGGGTGAAGCGCCCGTCTTCGAGCACGCCGTCGAGCCGGGCATCATCGCCGATCACCGTGATCCGGCGTTCGGTGCGCCGCCCTTGCATCACCAGTTGGAATGTGCCGCGTACGCCATTCGCCATCTCGAACGCCACCACCTGGTTGTCGACGATGTCCTTGTCGCTGCGAAACACGCAGCGGTCGAGACCGAACGCGGAGGGGTTGGCGCGTTCCGCCGCGCTGCGCCGCTCGTGCAATCCGCGGTCGACATAGGCGCAATCGGCGCGCTCCGGACATTGCGAGCAGAACGGCGCGGGCGCGGAACGATCAAAGGTGCCCAGCCCGGCGAAGCTCGACACGAGCCTCGGCCAGCTATCGAGGAGCCAGCAGATGAGGTCGAGATCGTGGCAGGATTTGTGCACGATGAGCCCGCCGGAATGCGCGCTGTGCCTGTGCCACCGCCGCATGAAGCTGGCACCGTGCAACACGTCGAGCTGCTCGCTGAGGCTGATGACCCGCACCGGCCCCAGCCGACCCTGGCGAATGACGTTTCTGATCGCCTGATAAAACGGCGCCTGGCGCAGCACGTATCCGATCTGCAGCACCCGTCCGCTGGTCTGCCACGCCTTGAGGATCGCAAGTCCGTCCGCGGCTGTCGTGGCCAGCGGCTTTTCGAGAAAGACGTTCTTGCCGGCCCGAAACGCCTGCTCGGCGGCAGCGCGATGCAGGTGATCGGGCAGGGTCACGAACACCGCATCGACGCCCGGATCGGCGAGCGCCGTGGAAAGGTCGGGCCCGGTCTGCAAGCCCGGAACGCCGATATGGTTGCGCAGCTCGCTGGCCCGCTCGGCCGAAGAATCGACGAGCCATGCAACCTTGGCGCCGTCAAGCCGGGTGACCAGACGCGCCAGGCTCCATCCGCGGTTGCCGAGCCCCACCACGGCACAGCGGAGCGGCCGGTCCGGCGCCGACCATTCGGCCATGTAGCCGGGCGGCGTGATCGCGCGCAACACGGCACGGGCACCCGAACGCGGCTCCGCCCGCGCGACAGAATAGGACCGGCCGTTGGTGTTGGGGTCGCTGCCGTCCGAGGCGGAGAAATAGGCGACGGTGTCCCAAAACGAATACCGCCCCTCGCCGAGGTCTTGAACCGCGGCGTGGGTCGCATGCGCCGGCCCCAGCTCGTGCCCGTCTTCCCGCATCCGCAATCCCGAACGGTGCGATTCCTCGTTGGTGTCGGTCTCGCCCCAGAACTCGGCCGGCAGGTCGGCAATCCATCCGAACCCGCCGCTGGGGCGAAACGGCCCGCTTAGCGGGCGTCCGTCCAATTTTCGCTGCTGGAAGGATTTCGCCATTCTACGCGGTGATGTCTCGCGGTTTCGGCTGGGCGGCGCGGCGCCGGCGCCGGGTTCACCCGGTGACCGCGCCGCTGACCAGGCCGCGCACGATATAGCGTTGCACGCACAGTGCCAACGCCAGCACCGGCAGGGTGATGACCGAGGCGGCGGCCATCAGGGCGCCCCATTGGATCGAGTTGTAGCCGATATAGCCGAGCACGGCGACCGGAAGGGTCTTGGTCTGGTCGTTCGACAGCACCAGCGCAAACAGGAAGTTGTTCCACGAGGCGATGAAGGCGAGGATCGCCGTCGCGGCGATGCCCTGCCGGGTCAGCGGCACGACGATGCGCAGCAGCGCGCCGACCACAGAGCAGCCGTCGATCATCGCCGCCTGCTCGAGCTCCACCGGCACGGCCTCGATGAACCCGATCATCATCCACACCGCCAGCGGCAGGGTGAAGATCAGGTGGCTGGCGATCAGGCTGGTATAGCTGCCGACGAGGTGCAGTTCGAGACAGGCGACGAACAGCGGGATCAGAAAGGCGATGCCCGGCGCCATCCGCGCGGCCAGCAATACGATCCCGATCGCCGTCCGCCGCCACCGCGCCATCGCATAGGCGGCCGGAATGCCGAGCAATAGCCCGACCGCGGTCGCTCCGGCCGCGACGATCGTGCTGTTGAGCACATAGCGGGGGAAGGCGTTGTCGGCAAACACCTGGGCGTAGTTGTCGAGGGTTGGGCGGAACAGCCAGACCGGCGGATAGCTGAGGAAATCGCGCGCGGTCTTGAACGAGCCCAGCACCATCCACAGGAACGGCAGCATCAGGGCCAGGATCACCAGCCACGCGGCGACGGCCCGGCCGGCGTGGCGTAAGCGCGCGGCGCGCGTCATGTCGCCCGCCGCAGGCGGATCAACCCCAGGGTCGCGGCCAGCACGAGCGCAAACAGCACCAGCGCCACCGCCGCTCCATAGCCGATCTTGTCGTAGGACAAGGCGACCAGGTAGTTGTAGAGGTTGATCGTCTCCGAGGCGTGGCCGGGTCCGCCGCCGGTCATCACATAGACGATGTCGATGACCTTCAACAGGTCCATCAGCCGCAGCATCGCGGCGACCAGCAGCATCGGCATCAGCAATGGCAGGGTCAGATAGCGGAACCGCTGCCAGGCCGAAGCACCATCCACGGTCGCCGCCTCGAACGGTTCGCCCGGCAACGCCGCCAAACCGGCGCTGCAAATCAGCGCCACCATCGGCGTCCACATCCAGGCATCGACGAGAACGAGGGTCGGCACCACCCAGTTGGTGTCCGACAGCCACAAGGGCGGGTGGCTGATGCCGACGCATCCCAACAGGTAGCGGATGATGCCGAGCGAGGGGTCGAGCATGATGACCCAGACGAGACCCATCGCCACCGGCGTCGCCACCATCGGAAAAACCAGGAGTGCACGCAGAAACCCCCGCCCGAAAAAGTCGCGCTGCAACAAGAGCGCGATGCCCAGACCGGCCGGCAGGTTGGTGGCAAGACCCAAAGCGGTGAAATACAGCGTGCGGAGCAGCGACTGGATGAAGCGGTCGTCGCCAAGCAGCGCGGCGAAATTGCCGAACCCGACGAAGGCCGGCGCGGCATAGCCGATCAGCGACCATTTGTGCAGGCTCATATAAACCAGAAAGACGAGCGGAAACCCCATTACCGCGGCGGTGGCGACCAGCGCTGGCGCCAGCAGCAGGTCGGGGGTCCAGTCACGCCGCCACAGCCACCGCCGCACGGTCGCCGGGACGCGCGCCGGCTGTTGCGGGACGAGCGCGACCACGCCGGCTTATCCCTTGAGTATTTTGACGACTTCCTGCTGCGCCGTCTCGGCCGCCTGTCGCGCGTCGTTGCCCTGCAATACCGAGACGATCGCCGTGCCGATCGCCGAACGCACCTCGGGCACCGGCACGACCACCGGGTTGGCGCCGTTGGGCACCGCGGCGCCGATCTCGGCCTTGGTCGCCGCGACCAGGTCCGCCGGTACCGATTTGGCGTAGACGTCGCTGTTGTAGACCGACTGGCGCGACGGCGGCATGTGTGTGGCCTCGAGCGCCGCAATCGTCATCGCCTTCGACGTCAGGTACTGGATCGCCAGCCAGGTCGCGTCCTTCTTCTTCGACGAGGCGGCGATGGCTGGGCCCCACGAGATCAGGGTGCTGTGCGATCCGGCCGGTCCGGCCGGCAGCGGCGCGACCCCGACCGTGTCGACGATGCGCGACTGGGTCGGGTCCTTGAAAAAGGCGATGAAATTGGTGGCGTCGGTGAACATTGCGGCGTGCGCCTGCTGGAACAGCGGGTAGGTGGTCTTCCACTGCATGCCGACGATGTTTGGCGGCCCGGCGGCCCGCAAAATCTCGCCGTAATAGCGCAGCCCGTCGACAAAACCCGGCGAAGCGAGTTCCGGCTGGCCCTTGTCGTCGAGCCAGCGCGCACCGTAGGCGAAGATGAACGGCGCCAACGTATAGACGGCCTGCACGCCGTCGCCCCGCGTCACGTAGCCGGCAACGTTGCCCTTGGGATCGTTGAGCGCTTTTGCCGCCGCCATCAATTCGGTAAGCGTCTTCGGCACGGCCAGCTGTTTCGCCGCCAGTATCGTCTTGTTGTAGAACAGCGTCTGCAACTCGATCGTGATCGGGATGCCGATCTGTTCGCCCTTTACCTGATGCGTCTTCAGAATATTCGGAAAGAAGTCGGCGAAATCCCAACCGGGCGCGGTATGGTCCGAGTGGATGTACTTGTCGAGCGGCTCGTACCAGCCGGCCCGCGAGAAGGCGGCCATGTCCCACGAGGGCAGGGTGAAGAACCCGTCCACCGCGCCGGGATCGGAGCGCAACAGCAGCGGCAGTTTCTGCCTCAGCTGATCCTCGTAAAGGATCTCCCAGTTGATCTTGATGCCGGTTTCGGCGGCGAGCGCGGAAAGCTGCTTTTGCGCCCAGGCGGTCCACGGGTGCACCGACACCATGAAATGCAATTCGGTGCCGTTGTAGCGCTTCCAGTCGAACCCAGCCGCGCTTGCCGGCCGGTCGAGCGCGATGGCGGCGCTCGCCGCCGCGAGAAACCCCAGCGCGTCGCGCCGTGTGCACCCCGAAATCATGGCTCCTCCCCGAGATTGTTGGTCGGCTTGCCGCAACCGGCAGCGGTTTGCTTCATGCGTGAGCGGCGCTCGCCGGGTAGCCGAAATCGCGCGGCTGCAATCCGGCGTGGAACCAGGTGATAAAGCTGACGATGTCGAACACCGGCAGGCCGAGGCGCTCGCTGAGCGCCCGCGCGTAGGGGGCCATGTTGGTGCATTCGAGCACGATCGCGCCGACCGCCGGATGGCGGCGGACGAGGTCCTGGCCGGCGTCGAGAATGTCCGCCTCGGCGGCCGCCACGTCGAGTTCGGCCTCATCGCCGAGGATGGCGCGGCTGAACTCGCGCCCGTTGTCGGTCCCGACCACCGGAGTGTCGGGCGCTACGCCGGCGGCGCGCAGGTGGTCGGGGGAGAGGTCGCGGGCGCTGATCGTCAGGATCCCGGCGCGCTTGCCGGGCGGCAGCAACTTTTCGACAAAGGGCACCTGCATCAGGCTCGACGCCGCGACCGGAACCCCGACATGGTGTGCAAGCTCGCCCTGATAGAGCGCGAGAAAGCCGCAATTGGTGGTGATGCCATCGGCGCCCCAGGCAACCAGCTCGCGCGCGGCGGCGAGAAAATCCGGCAATAACCCCGCCGCCCTTCCGCGCACGACACGGTCGGGCGATGCGCCCTTGACCACCTTGTACAGAACCGGAAACGGCCAGGTGCCGGCATTGCCCATGTCGCCCGGGATGCGCGGGAAGCGCGCCTCCAGCATCAAGATGCCGAGCCGCGCGCCATATACCGCCTTGCCGCCCTGCACCTTGCGCTTCTCCATTCGCCCCTCCTACGCGGTGCCGCGGCGCGGCCGCAGGCGAGACCAGGCGCGACCGGCAAGCGGCACGATGCCGCCGATCGTCGTGCGCATCAGCACGATCACGATCAGCGCGAAGATCACCATGTCCCATTCGCCGTAGCGGGCAAGGTAGGTCATCGCAATCTGCACCGGCGGCGCCCCGATCAGCGGCCCCATAAACGAGCCGAGCCCGCCCACGACCACCATGATGATCAATTTCGCCATCTCGCCGAAATCCGCCATCTGCGGGCTCAAGACGATCGTGTAGTGCGCGTAGAAGGCGCCCGCGAGCCCGGCAAAGGCGCTCGACAGGGTGAACACCATCACCTTCACCCGCGTCGTGTCGATGCCCATGCTCTCGGCGCGCAGTTCGTCGTCCCTGATCGCCCGCATGAAATAGCCGAGCGGCGAGCGGATGAGCAGGTGCATCAGCAGCAGGCTCGCCGATGCAAGCCCCAGAAACGTATAGTAGTACGCCTCCGGCCTGACATTGCTGTAGAGCGCCGGCACGCTGAGGCCCAGTTCGCCGCGGGTGATCTGGTACGCGGCGGTCAACACAATGTGGATCGTCTCGGCAAAGGCCCAGGTCGCGATCGCCAGATAGATCGTGTGCATGCGCAAGACCATCCGCCCGAGCAGCCAGCCGAGCAGGGCTGCCGCTACGACACCGCACGGGATCGACGCCCACAGCGGAAAGGCAAAATACTTGATCAGCAGGCCCGAACCGTAGGCGCCGACCGCGGCAAAACTCTGCTGTGCCAACGAAAACTGCCCGGTATAGCCGGCGAGCAGGTTCCAGCTTGCCGCCAGGATCACGTAGTAGAGCGTAATCGTGAGCACGTGCAGCAGGTAGGCGCCGGTAACCAGCGGCATTGCCGCCAGCAGGAGCACGACCGGCAGGGCAAACGCGGCGTCGCGCAGCGCGCCGGCGTGGCCGGTCAGCCGAGCAGGCATTCCTGGACCAGCTCCGCCACCCGCGCCGGGCCGAATTCCGTGCGCGGCCCCTCGGCTTTCAGGCGGCCGAGGTTGACCATGTAGATGTAGTCTGCATGCTGGACCGCATCCTCGATGTTCTGGTCGACCAGGAGGATGCTGGCGCCGACGCTGGCGCAGGCCGCCAGCAGCAATTCGTAGGTCTGCGCGACGAGATTGGGTGCAAGCCCGGCGGTCGGCTCGTCGACCAGGATGAGGCTCGGCTCAGTCATCATCTCGCGCGCCAATGACAGCATCCGCCCCTGGCCGCCGCTCAATTCGCCCGCCCGCGCCCGGCGCCGTTCCGCCAATGCCGGAAAGGTCGTGTAGGCCCAATCCATCCGGCGGCCCAGGCGTCCCTTGTCGCGGCGGAACAGCCAGCCGCCCATCTGCAGGTTCTCGGCGACGCTGAGCTGCGGGAAGATGTTGATCTCCTGCGTCACATAGGCGATGCCGCACCGCTTGATCGCGTAAGGCTGCAACCCGTCGATGCGCTCGCCGCCGAACCGGATGGTCCCGCGATGCGGCTGCAACAGGCCGAAAACGCTTTTCAGCAGGGTCGATTTGCCGGCCCCGTTCGGCCCGATGACGAGCGTCAGGCGGTCGCTGCGGACCGCGAGCGACAGACCCTGCAGGATGTCGATGCCATGCTGATAGCCGACATGGATGTCGTCCACTGCCAGGATCGGCTCGCCGCCGTCAGGTTCGTCGCCGTTCATGCCCAACTCTTGCCGAGATAGGCGGCGATGACCTGGGGGTGGGCGGCGACCTCGTCGAGCGTCCCTTCGCTGACGATATGCCCGTCCATCAATACGCTGACGCCATGGCACAGGCGGCGCATCACCGGCATCTCGTGGCTGACGATCAGAAACGCGATGCCGCGCTGCTCGTTTGCCTGGCGGATCAGCTCGACAATCGCATCTTTGATGACCGGGTTGATGCCGGCAAACGGCTCGTCGAGGACATAGCATCTGAGTTCGGGCACCATGAAGCCGCAGGCGACCTGCAACAATGCCCGCTGCCCGCCCGACAATGCCTTGGCCGGCTGGTCGGCGAGGCGTGCCAGGTTCGTGATGTCGAGCAATTCGCGTGCCCGCGCGGCCCGCTGCCGGGTTTCGGCAAAGGCGTGGGCGCCGCGCGCGAGGTCGGCGACAAGCAGGTTTTCCGCCACCGACAGATTGCCGAACAGGCGGCAGACCTGAAAGCTGCGCAGCAATCCGCGCCGTGCGATCTGGTGCGGCGCGAGGCCGACAAGGCTCTCGCCGCGGAACCGGATATCGCCGCCGCTTGGCCCGTAGATGCCGGTGATCAGGTTGACGAGGGTCGTCTTGCCGGCGCCGTTCGGGCCGATCAGGCCACGGATTTCGCCGGGCCTGAGGCTCAGCGATACGCCGCTCGCGGCAACAACGCCGCCGAAGCGCTTGAACAGGCCGGTCGTGGTCAACAGCGCATCCATCACGCCAGCCGCGCGCGTTCGCCGAACAATCCGCTGGGGCGGATCACCAGGATCAGCAACACCAGGAGGAAGCCGTATACGTTCTGGTAGGGCGACGAGATGAAGGCGGCGCCGAGCGACTCGACGAGACCGAGCAGGATGCCGCCGACCAGCGCGCCGGGGATCGAGCCGAGGCCGCCGATCACGATGATCTCGAAGCCCTTGACCGTGGTCACGATGCCGTCGGTCGGAAACACGAAAAACACCGGGGCGAGCAGGGCGCCGGCAATCCCCGCCAAGGCGACGCCGATGCCGAAGGCGGCCTGGTCGAGGCGCAATACATCGACGCCCGCGGTCTGCACGCCAAGGCGGCTCTGCGCCGCGGCGCGCAAGGCCATGCCGAACCAGGTCTTCTTGAGCAACAGGTAGAACAGCGCGATCGCGGCAAGGCCGCAGACGAAAGCGGCAAACCGCGCGCCGCTTTGCGGCAAGGGCCCCAGCATGATCGTCGGCAGGTTCGAGCCGGGGGTTCGCTGGTACGGCCCGGCGAGGCCGGTCGCAAGATTGCGCAGCAACAGCAATAAGGCGATGGTCACGACCGTGGCGTAGTCGTCCTTGCGTTCGATCGCGGCGCCGAACATCGGCTTGATCAGGATCGGCTCGATCACGGTGCCGATAAGGAAAACCGCAAGCGCCGACAGCGGCAATGCCACATACCACAGCCCGGGGCCGAATAAATACACGACCAACAGGTACTGCAGATAGCTGCCGATCATGTAGAACTCACCCATCGCCCAGTTGATCATCCGGACGATGCTATAGATAAACGTGATACCGAGCGCCATCAGCGCATAGAGCACGCCGATGCTGACGCCGGCGATGACGGTCTGGGCGAAAAGCTGCCAGGTGAAAATCATCGGCGCCCGGGCGCCGCGGCTCGGTGAAGGCGGCGCCGGCACCTCACGACGCGGTGCCGGTATGGGTGATGATGACCGGTGCGTCCCGCCAGCTCTGGTTCGGGGCCGTGTATTCGAGGATCAATAATGGCGGCGACCAGTTGTGCCAATAGGGACCGGATGCGGCCGGAAAGGTGACGGAAGTTGCCGCCCAGCTCTTGAACGTGCCGGTCTCGAGCGCCTTTACCACCGCCTTCGGGTCGGTGCTCTTGGCCTGGTCGACCGCCTGCGCCAGGATTGCGACGTCGCCGAAGCCGTTCAGCGCCGAATAGACCGGCGGCTCGCCGTACTTGGCCTGATAGGCCTTGGCAAACCACTGTCCGAGCGGGGAAAGCTGCTGCGACGGGGAATAATACGCAACGAAGTAGATCCCGGCGCCGTCCTTTGGATGAAGCTGCCAGTATTGCGGCCGCACCGGCGCGTCATAAGACACCAGCATCGGCGTCTTGGGCAGGAGACCCAGCGTTGCCGCCTGGTCGATCATCAGGTCGAGCGGCTGGCCGACGCCGACATTGATGACGAGGTCGGGCTTGAACGCCTGTACTTGCAACAATTGCGGGGTCAAGTCCGTCGTGGCGTGGTCAAAGGTGATCTGCTGAAGCGTCAGCCCGGCGTTTTTCTCCTCGTTCTGTTTCGTCATCTCGTTGGCGATGCCGATCCCGTAATCGGTCGTCTCGGCGACGACCGAAATCCGCTTGAAGCCCTTCTTCCTGGCGAAATCGATAAACGCCGCGACCCGGATCGGGTCGATCGCATGGGTACGAAAGGCCACCTCGTAATGCTTTGCGGTAATGTCGGCGGCCGAGGTCTGTGTGCCGATCGTCGCGACGCCGAGTTCCTTGGCGACCTCGTTCACCGCGATATTGACCGAGCTGTGAAAAAAGCCGGTAACCCCGACCGCGTGGTCCTCGCTGACGAGGCGCCGATATCCGGCAACTCCGGCCTCGTCACGACCCTGGGTATCCTCGACATCGACCGCGATCGGCCGGCCGCCGAGCACGCCTTTCATGACCGTGTTGACGTACTGGACGGCGAGGTCGGCGCCGCGGCGGATCAGCTGGCCAGCGGCCGGGTCGCCCGGCGGTGAAAGCGGGATTTCAAGGCCGATCACCACCGGCTCGGCCGCATAGGCCGGCGCGCCCGCCGCCGAAATCAGGGATAACGCGGCAAGCGCTTGAATTGTACGCCTCATTTTGGCCCCCCGTTCTTGAGCCGCGGCGGGAAGATATCAGCCGGCGGGGTTGCACGCCAGAAGCCCGCTTCGCCGCCGCGGCCTGGAATGCGCAGCTGCGGGCGGGCCGGCACGGCGGTTTCAGGCCGTCATGCCGCGCGGAGCCCTGGATTTATTCGGCGCGGAACGGCTGAGCCGGATCAGGCTCGGGATGGGTTTACCCGGGCAGTTTCCAGCCGAGCCAGTCGCACAGCGCACGACCCATCACCAGTTCGAGGTCGTGCCCCTTAAGAAACGGCATCTCCTCGGTGAACATCGTCACGCATTGCCGCCAGCTGCACGGCATGCGGGTGATGTCGGTGCCCCAGAAGCTGCGCGCGGGCCCGAATGTCTCGACGATCTGCTGCGTGTATTTGTGGATGTTCCTGAACGGGTAGGGCTGGCTCGAATTTCCCGGCGCGCCGGTGCATTTGACTGCGATGTTGGGGTGTCTGGCGAGTGCCAGCAGGGCCGCCTGGTTACCGTGCGCGGCATCGTCCATCGCGTTGCGCACGCGCGCGTAGTGGTCGAGGATCAGTTTGAGGCCGGGGTGGCGCTCGGCAATCTGGCCGACCAGCGGCAGCTGGTTCGATGCCATCAGCGCGATCGGGATCTGCGCCTTCTCCGCGGCCGGCCACACCCAGTCCATTGTGCCGTCGGTCAGCCAGTTGGCCTGGTGCGGCTGGGTGAAGGCAAACCGCAGGCCCAGCATGCCGGACCGCTGCTTCCACCCGGCGATCAGGTCGCGGCTTTCCGGCTTGTCGAGCGGGAAATTGCCGAGGATGCCGAAGCGGTTCGGGTATCTGGCCGCCGCCTCTTCCGAGATTCTGCCGGAATTGGGATCCCAGCCTGGCGGGTGCAGCAGTACGGCGCTGACCCCGGCCTCGTCCATCTCCTTGATGCATTGCTCGGCGCTGTAGGAATTCACCTGGCGATGCATCTGGTTGGTGGGCGGCCCGGCGGACCAGATATGGACCTGCGCATCGACGATCAGCATGGCGGTTCCCCTCCGCTGGGTTGGTCGCCGCCCATGCTACGCGATATCGTTTGGCTGCGCCTACCTCCTCGCTGCGCTCGGTCCGCGGCGCCGAAAGGAGCCGCGTCAGGGCTGCGGCAGCACCGCGCGCCAGCCGCTCGGGCAGGCCCCGACATAGGGATAATACTGCCGGTAGGCATCGCAGTAGTACCAGTACCCCGGTGCCATCCCCGGCGGGAGCGTCGGCTCGGGGATCGGGGCGACCATGGCCGGGTACCAGTACCAATCGGCACCGACGATCCACCAGTATCCGGTCCGGCCCTCGTAGGTGCCATGCCACCAATGGCCCTGGCGCCAGTGGTTGAATTCGCCGTGGCCGACCCAGGCGGGGTGTGCAGCCCAGGTGCCGTCGGAGTGAGCGAAATGGCCTCCGCCGCCGGCGGGTCCGCCGTGTGGGCCGCCGTGTTGTTGCGCGAGCACCGGACCGGCCACGGCGCCCGCGATCGCGAGCGCCGCCACAAACCGTCTGCAGAGCATGGGCCCTTCTCCTGCGGGAAAGTCGTCGCGGTCGAGGTTGCGACGTTGACCCCGCAGGCTATGGGCGCAAGGTCCGGTCGGCCTTGACCCAGGTCAAGGCCGACGCAGAAACAACGGGTGGCGCTATTCGGCAGCGGCGAGTAGCGGCGGCGCCTTCAGATAACCCGCGGCAAGGCGCCGTCCGGTCTCGCGCAGCAGTTTCTTGTCCAGCTCTGGCGTTTTCGCCGGCGGCACGCGCACGACCGTGTTGTTGCAATAGGTCGGGATCACGGCATCCTCGTCATGGAACAGCCCGACAGGGTCGTCCCCGGCCTTGACCGCCTTGACGCCGCGGCGGATCTGGTTGCGGAACATCGTGATGCCGCGGTCGGTAGTGCCGAGATGCTCCATGCCGTGGATCGCGATCGGCCGCTGCGACACCTGCGCCTCGAAATCCTGCGGGCGCCGCTGGGCTTCCTCGTAGGTGTCCGGCGGCATCTGGCCGGGCAGCATGACGCTGCGGTCGGCCCACCAGTCCGGCGTGACGATGCCCGGGGTCTCGCTGACGTGGCGCAACTCGATCTGCATCGAGTTGGTGTCGTCGATCGGCACAATCCAGCGGCTCATCATCGGCCCGCTGAAGGCGATCTCGTGCTGACCGGTTTCCCAGATCGGGGCGACCTGCTGCAGGGTCGGCAAGACGTTCTCGACCGAGCGCGACCAGATGTTGTCGCCGATGCGGCGGGTCGCGATGTAGATGATCCCGACCGGGGTTTCCATGAATTCCAACTCGGGCAGGACGCCGAACTCGTCGGTGAACACGGCGCCGCTGACGATCGTGTGCAGGAACGAAGTGTGGATCGCGTCCATCGTGTTTTCGAGGATCTGCAGCCAGTTGCAGGGATAGATGTATTTCTGGCCGGGGATTACGCGATAGCCGGGGCGGACGAAACTGTCGTAGGTCGGGAACGCCGGCATCTTCTCGGGCGGGCCCAAATAGGCAAAGATCAGCCCGTGCGCCTCGTGCACCGGATAGGCGCCGTGAAACAGCCGGTCCTTCAATTTGCTGTGGGCCGGCTCGCCCGGAGTTTCGAGGATCGTGCCGTCGCAATCGAACAGCCAGCCGTGATAGCAGCAGCGGATGCCCTTGGCGCCGACCAGCCCGAATTCGAGCGAGGTGCCGCGGTGCGGGCAATGCAGTTCGAGGAGGCCGACCTCGCCGCTGCCGTCGCGAAAGGCGACCAGTTCCTCGCCAAGAATCTTGACCTTGATCGGCAGGTCCTTCAGCTCGTCGGAATAGCAGATCGGCTGCCAGAACCGGCGCATGTACTCGCCGCACGGCGTGTCCGGCCCGACATGGGTCAGCTCGGTGTCTTCTTGTGGGACATGGCGATGGTGGTAGCCGCTGTACCGCGCCTTCAGATACGGGGCTCTGGTGACCATCGAAGCCTCCTGCGAGTCGTTCTCCGCGCCGGTTCGCCGTCGCGCTTTTCCTCCGATATTGCCATTGTTTTCGCCCGCCGGGAAAATGTTTCAGGCTTGGCCATCGCTCGGAGCAGACCATGAACACACCCGATGAAACCGTGCAGATCATGACCGTGCCGAGCTGCTCGGCCTGCCGCGCGGAGCATCACGGGCATGTCGTCGTCTCGGGCTCCTACGGGGGCCGGTACAACGCCTACAACGCGGCGAAATGGCGGGTGCGCGGGGTCGTCATGAACGATGCCGGCATCGGCAAGGACAACGCCGGGATCATCGGCCTCGAATTCCTCGACCGGATCGATGTTCCCGCGGCGACCGCCGACGCGCAGACCTGCCACATCGGCGACGGCGACCACATGCTGGCGCACGGCACGATCAGCCATGTCAACCGCATCGCCGCCGCACTCGGCTGCCGGCCGGGCCAGAGCGTGCGCGACTGCGCCGAGCGGATGCGCGCGGCACCCGTGCCGACGCAGATGCCGTCCGCGATCACCGAGGGCAACCGCCATGTCCTGCGCGACAATCCGGGCGAGCCGCGGCTCGTCTGCGCCGATTCGGTCGGCATGATCGAGCCGGAGGATGCCGGCCAGATCGTCGTCACCGCGTCGCACGCCGCATTGTCCGGCGGCCGCCCCGACAACGCGGTCGCCCCTGACGTCTGCGCCGTGTTCTTCAGCGACGCCGGGGTCGGCATGGATGGCGCCGGCATCGCCCGCTTGCCGGATCTCGACCGGCGCGGCATTCCGGCGGGCGCGGTTTCGGCCGACAGCGCCCCAATCGGGGACTCACGTGCGCTTTACCACGACGGCGTGCTGTCGCATGTCAACCAGGCGGCAATCAGGGCCGGCGGGCGGGCCGGGATGCGGCTTAAGGATTTCGTCGATATCCTGACGGCGGCGGCGGGGTCGGGCGGTTAGACCGCTTCCACTCAATCTGCACCGTCATTGCGAGGAGCGGAGCGACGAAGCAATCTCGATGGGCTGAGACTCCTTCGGCCCGAGATTGCTTCGCTGTGCTCGCAATGACAGGCAGGAAAGTAGAGTCAAAAGGGGCGACGGAACGTTCTACCTTGCCAACCCCTCGGCGCCGGCAGGCACGTCGTAGAAGGCGAGGGTCATCGACACGCTGCTGTAGAAGCCCATCAGGCAGGTCACGTCGGTGATGCCCTCATGGCCGAGCGCCTTTACTGCGCGGTCGTAGAGGCCTTTCGACACCCAGCGCGAATTGATCAGCGTTGTCGCCATCTCGTAGACGACCTGCTCGCGCTCGTCGTCGAACGAGGTCGAGCGGCCTTCCAGCATCGCTTCGACCTTGTCGGCCGGCAATCCGGCGGCCTTGCCGGCGCGCTCATGCGCGTTGGTCGGATAGGCCGAGTGGAAATGGGCGTTGGTGATGATGACGGCGATCTCGCGCTCGCGCTCGCTGAGCGAATAGCCGGTGCGGAAATAGGCGCCGAGCGGCCCCATCACCTTCACCAGCTTGGGGTTGTGCACGTAAATCTTGTTTGGGCCAGGCAGCCGGCCGCGAGTCTCGATCAGCGAACGGTAGCCTTCCTGCTGTTCCGGGGTCATCTGGTCGTAGGGGATCTCAGCGTAGCGGCCAAAGGTCGGCGTCTCGGCCATCTTGGTGTCTCCTCCAGAAGGTTGATCGTTCGCCCGGGTACGGAGCATAGCGGCCGGCCGGCCGGGTTGCGAAGCGCTTAAAGCGAGAGTGGCGGCGACGGGGGCTCGCCGCATTGCAGCAATGCGTGCAAGTGAGGTTGCGAACTATTCGCACTGCTGGTACATACCTCTCAGCCGATCGTCATCGAGGCACGCATGTATGTTTGCCTGTGCAATGCCTTGACCGACCGCGACGTGCGAGCGCACGGCGCCGGGGAGGGGTGCTCGGTGGCGATGGTCTATCGTGCGCTCGGCTGCGAGCCGCAATGCGGCAAGTGCGTTCCCTATGTCCGCCAGCTGCTGCGATCGGCCCCGATGCCAGCCGCCGGGGTAGAGGTCGGCGGGGACGACTGATTGCAATCTCGTTGCAATCTTGCGTTTGGCCGAGCGTTTCCGGGTTATGCTCCCGCATTGATTCCGCGGGAGGCAGGCTCGGAGGCCGACCATGCAAGGCGATCGGACCGTTATCCAGCATCTTAACGCGGTTCTGAAAAACGAGCTGACCGCGATCAACCAGTATTTCCTGCACGCCCGGATGCTGAAGCACTGGGGCGTCACCAAGCTCGGCCGCTACGAGTATGGCGAGTCGGTCGATGAGATGAAGCACGCCGACCGCTTAATCGAGCGCATCCTGTTTCTCGACGGCCTGCCCAACCTGCAGGACCTCAACAAATTGCTGATCGGCGAGAGTGTGCAGGAAATATTGTCCTGCGACCTCAGGCTCGAACAGGCGGCGATGCCGGTACTGCGCGAGGCCGTTGCCTATTGCGAAGGGGTGCGGGATTTCGTGTCGCGCGAATTGTTCGTGTCGATCCTCGACGGCGAGGAGGAGCACGTCGATTTCCTTGAAACGCAGCTCGGCCTGATCGAAAAGATCGGCATCGAAAACTACGTCCAGCTTCAATCCGGCCACGCCGCATCAGAGGCGGCAGACAGCTAACCCCGGCATGTCCAGGGCCCGACAGTCGCCCGGTGCTCTGGGTACTCCCGTCAGATCGCGTCGAGCTGCCAGGCGATGTCGTTGGCGATGCCCCACAGATAGCCGATATCGGTTTGCCCGCCGAGCACGTAGGCGCGCCCTTGATGACGCCAGTACAGCAGGTTTACGTCCTGCCGCCGCTCGTAGGTCGGGGCAATGTCGGGTTCCTTCGACGAGCCGATGATCAAGGTCAGCGGGCCGATCGCCTTGTTGTCGGTGGTGTAGACGAGTTGCGCCGCCGGCCTGCCGTCGACAACCACGAGTCGGGCGCCGCGGAAGGTGAGTCCCCACGGCTTCAGGTCGGGCAGGCGCACCTGCTGCGGCAGATCCTGGCTGATCTTCTGCAAGGCCTCGCGGGTGTCGCCGCTGGCAGGGACGTCGATCAGCTTGTTGTCGCCGGCGCTGACCATCAGCTTGTAATAGCCGGCGGCATTGTCGAGCCAGTCGTTGGTTGCCGCGGCCAGGGTGCTGTTCTCGGTCGCGGCCGGCAGCGCCAGCATGCCGAGCCCGAAATAGCCGCCCCCGCCGCCGATCACGAGTCCGGCGATGCCAGCTGCAATGGCGGTCGCCACCCAGCGGCGCCGGGCCGGCTTCGCCGCCGCGGCCTGCGCCGCGGGATTGAGCACGATGATCTCGGCCTCCCGCGGCACCGTGATGGCGCTCTTGCCCTGGGCCGCGGCGATCAGCCGCTCCGGCACCGATTCGTTGACGATATCGGCGAATGCGCTGCGCACCAGCGCGGCCGACGCAGCCAGCGCCACGAGCCGGTCGCGCGCACTCGCGTCGCTGTCGAGCCAGGCATCGATGTCCTGGCGCTCCGCATCGTCGAGCTCGCCGTCGAGATAGGCGACGAGGGCCTCGTCGTTATGCATCAGCATCGTTGGCACTCCCGCCGGCGGCGTCGAGCTGGTGCTGCAAGGCGATCCGTGCCCGCGCAAGCCGGCTCATGATCGTGCCCACCGGTACTCCCGCCGCTTCGGCCGCTTCCTTGTAACTAAGTCCCTCGACAGTCACCAACATCAGGGTCATGCGCTGATCCGGCGGCAGCCGGTCGACGGCCCGGCGCACTTCGGCAAGCGCAAGCCGCGCCTCGACCCGGCGTACCGGCTCGTTGGTGCCGAGCCGTTCGTCGGCGGCTTCGCCGTCTTCCTTGCGGACCTCGCGGGCCCGCAACTGGTCGATCCAGATCGTCTGCACGATGCGAAACATCCAACTGTCGAACCGCGTACCCTCCTGAAACTGATGCTCTCGCGCCAGTGCGCGTTCGCACGCCGCCTGAACGAGATCGTCGGCCTCGTTCACCGAGCGCGCCAGGCCGCGCGCGAAGCGACGCAACCGGGGCAGCACCGCAACCAGCCGTTCGCCAAACCGCGCGCTCGCCGGCTCGCCGCTGGCAACCCTGCGCACCGGCGGCTCTGCATACTTCCAGCGCTGCAACAACGCGTCTCCCGACCGAAATATTCCCGTGTGGGCTTCGCGGCGGTGTTGCCGCGCAATCACCGGGCCGCTGCGTCCGACCTTATCACGGCCCCGAAACGCGGCCAAACCAAGGCGTGCATCGCCGCACCCATCCGGTTCGCTCTTCACAAAGCGAACGGTGGGGGGCATTGTGGGGTGCTGCAACCAGCCCGCGGGCAGCCGATAGTCGCACAATGAAGGTCGCCGTCGTCAAGGAAAGGCGCGCGCATGAACAGCGCGTCGCGGCCACTCCCGATACGGTCAAGCATATGGTCGGAATGGGGCTCGACGTGGCGGTCGAGGCCGGCGCCGGTGCTGCCGCCGGCTTCTCCGATGCGGCCTATGCCGCGGCCGGCGCGACCCTCGCGGCCGACGAGGCGGCCACGCTCGCCGGCGCCGACCTCGTGCTCAAGGTACAGCGCCCGCTGCTGCCGGGCGCTGGAGCCGACGACGAGATCGGCCTCGTCAAGCGCGGCGCGATTCTGGTCGGCATGCTGGCGCCGATGCAGAACCGCGACGACGTTGAGGCCTACGCCAAGGCCGGGTTGTCCGCTTTCGCGCTCGAGCTGGTCCCGCGCATAACCCGGGCGCAGGCGATGGACGTATTGTCGTCGCAGGCCAACCTCGCCGGCTACAAGGCGGTAGTCGATGCCGCTGCCGAGTTCGGCCGGGCTTTTCCGATGATGATGACCGCGGCGGGCACCATCAAGGCTGCCCGCGTGCTGGTGATGGGGGCCGGGGTTGCCGGCCTGCAGGCGATCGCGACGGCGCGCCGGCTCGGCGCGATCGTGTCGGCGACCGATGTCCGCGCCGCCGCGAAGGAGCAGGTGGAGAGCCTCGGCGCGACGTTCATCACCGTCGATGACGAGGCCGCCAAGAGCGCCGAGACCGCCGGCGGCTACGCCCGCGAGATGGGCGAAGACTACCAGCGCCGGCAGCGCCAGAAGATCGCCGAGGCGCTGAAGCGGACCGACATCGTGATCTGCACCGCCTTGATCCCGGGCCGCAAGGCGCCGGTCTTGCTGACCGCGGATATGGTCGCCGCGCTGGCCCCGGGGTCGGTGATCGTCGATCTCGCGGTCGAGGCCGGCGGGAATGTCGAAGGCAGCGAGCCGGGTGCGGTCACGTCCACAGCGAACGGCGTCAAGATCATCGGCTATCTCAATGTTCCGTCGCGCATTGCCGTCGACGCGAGCCAGCTCTATGCCCGCAACGTCCAGGCTTTCCTTGCCCTGCTGTTCGACCAGGACAAGCAGTTGCGGATCGACCGGAACGACGAGATCGTCAAGGCGACGCTATTGACGGCCGATGGGGCCGTCGTCAACCCGGCGCTGCTTCCACCCGCCGCGGTCGCGGCCAGCTGACGAGACACGCATGGCAAACCCATCCGCGCTGGCTTCCCGCGCCGGCGAACTTGCCGGCAATGCCCAGATCCTGGCCAACCGGCTGCGCGACCTGGCGCAGACATTGACGGTCACGGCACCGCCGAGTGCGCACGCGGCACCGCCCTTCGTGTTCGAATTGACCGTGTTCGTCCTGGCGGTCTTCGTCGGTTATTACGTCGTGTGGCGGGTGACCCCGGCGCTGCATTCGCCGCTGATGAGTGTCACCAACGCGATTTCGAGCGTGATCGTCGTCGGCGCCCTGATCGCCGCCGGGCCGCGCGGCATCAGCTTTGCGAAGATCATGGGGTTCGTGGCGGTAACGCTGGCGGCGGTCAACATTTTCGGCGGCTTCATCGTCACCCAGCGGATGCTGCAAATGTTCCAGCGCAAGAAATAGCGGGGTCGCGGTGAGCGAAAGCCTGTCGGCGCTTCTCTACCTGGTCGCCTCGATCTGCTTCATCATGGCGTTGCGCGGGCTGTCGTCGCCGGAGACGGCGCGCGCCGGCAATGTGTACGGCATCGCTGGCATGGCGATCGCCATCCTGACCACGCTCTCGACGCCGCAGGTGGTCAGCTATTGGCTGATCATCGTCGGCGTGATCATCGGCGGCGCGATCGGCACCTACATCTCGCAGCGCATCCACATGACCGCGCTGCCGCAGCTCGTCGCCGCGTTCCACAGCCTCGTCGGCCTGTCGGCGGTGTGCGTCGCGGCGGCCGCCTTTGCCGATCCGCAGGCCTACGGCATCGGCATCAAGGGCGCGATCTATGCGGAGAGCCTGGTCGAGATGGCGATCGGGCTGACCATCGGCGCGATCACCTTCACCGGCGCGGTCGTCGCCTTCGCCAAATTGCAGGGGCTGGTTTCGGGCCGGCCGCTGGTGTTTCCGGGCCAGCACATTCTCAACGCCGGCATCGCCATCGTGATCGTGCTGGTAATCCTGGCGTTCGTCGCCAGCGAGGCGGCGACCGCATTCTGGCTCTTGACGGCGCTGGCGCTGGCCTTCGGGTTTCTGCTGATCGTGCCGATCGGCGGCGCCGACATGCCGGTGGTCATCTCGATGCTGAACTCGTATTCCGGCTGGGCCGCATGCGGGATCGGCTTCACCCTGTCGAACAGCCTGTTGATCATCACCGGCGGGCTGGTCGGCTCGTCGGGCGCGATCCTCAGCTACATCATGTGCAAGGGGATGAACCGCTCGATCGTCAACGTGATCCTGGGCGGTTTCGGCGGCGAGAGCGAGGCGGCGGGCGCGGGCGCCGGCGCCGGGCATGGCGACCGCATGGTCAAATCCGGCAGCGCCGAAGACGCCGCGTTCATCCTGAAGAACGCCGGATCGGTCATTGTCGTGCCCGGCTACGGCATGGCGGTGGCGCAGGCCCAGCATGCGCTCAGGGAAATGGCCGACATCCTGAAGAAGGACGGCGTCAATGTGCGCTATGCGATCCATCCGGTCGCCGGCCGCATGCCGGGCCACATGAACGTGCTCTTGGCCGAGGCCAACGTGCCTTACGACGAGGTGCTCGAACTCGACGAGATCAACCGCGATTTCCCGTCAACGGATGTCGCCTTTGTGATTGGTGCCAACGACGTGACCAACCCGGCGGCCAAGACCGACCGCTCGTCGCCGATCTACGGCATGCCGATCCTCGATGTCGAACGGGCGAAGACGGTGCTGTTCGTCAAGCGCTCGATGGCCTCGGGCTACGCCGGGGTCGAGAACGAACTGTTCTATCGCGACAACACGATGATGCTGTTCGGGGACGCCAAGAAGATGTGCGAGGAGATCGTCAAGGCCCTGGAATAGGGCAGCACCGCCGCCGCCCGCGCCGATGCGCTCGAGACGCCCGCGCTCCGGCTAGTACCGCGCTCCGGCTAGTACCCCTCGCGCTCCATCCGCTTGCGCAGCAATTTGCGGTAGCGGCGCACGGCCTCGGCCTTTTCGCGGGCCCGGCGCTCTGAGGGTTTCTCGTAATTGCGACGGAGCTTCATCTCGCGGAACACGCCTTCGCGCTGCATTTTCTTCTTCAGGGCCCTGAGGGCCTGATCGACGTTGTTGTCGCGAACGAGGACTTGCACGGGCGCATTTCTCCGCAATCCGGTCGAGAGAACACAAAGCCTAGCATCTTCGCCGCGGCCTGTGAAGCTGGGCGCCGCTTTACCTTGCGTGCGGGCAGCCACATATTGAGCGCATGGCTCTATTGAAGATCGCCCGCATGGGCAATCCGGTCTTGCGCACCCGCGCCGCCGAGGTTGCCGACCCGACTGCGCCGTGGGTGCGGCGGCTCGTAGCCGACATGATCGAGACGATGGCGGATGCCGGCGGTACCGGCATCGCTGCGCCGCAGGTCCACGCGCCGCACCGCATCGTCGTCTTCGAAGTCGGTGGCGAGCGGATTACCGATGTGCCCGGCGACGGCGAGCAGGAACTGACCGTATTGATCAATCCGGTCGTCGAACCGGTCGGCGACGAGCGCGTGCTCGGCTGGGAGGGCTGCCTGTCGGTGCCCGGGCTGCGCGGCGTGGTGCCGCGCTATCTGCGGGTGCGCTATCGCGGCGTCGGCCTCGACGGCGAGACCATCGCGCGCGAGGCGGCGGGCTTTCATGCCCGCGTCGTCCAGCACGAATGCGACCATCTCGACGGCATCCTCTATCCGCAGCGCATCACCGACCATCGCATGCTCGGCTTTGTCGAAGAACTGCAGCGCCATCCGCTCGATGTGGCGGAGCTGCTGGCCGGCACGGAAGTCGCATGAAAAGCCCGACCGCCGCGCGCGACCGCGATAGGCTGATCGAGGCGATCCTGCCCGATGTGCCGTTCGACGGCTGGTCGCATCAGGCGTTGCGCTCTGCGGCACGACGCTGCGGCATTTCCGAGAGCGCGGCGCTGGCGCTGTTTCCGGGCGGCGCCCCCGATCTCGTCGCCGGGTTCAGCCGCTGGGCCGACCAGCGCCTGTTCGACCGGCTGGAAGGCGCGGTGCTCGACGAACTCGGCACCTCGGACCGGATCAGGCTGGCGATCCGCGAACGCTTCGCCATCCTTGCGCCGCATCGCGAGGCGGTACGTCGCGGCCTTGCGGTGCTTGCGCTGCCGCCCAACGCGGTGCTCGGTTGCCGTCTGCTGTACGAAACCGTCGATGGCATGTGGTACGCGGCCGGCGACGGCTCCACCGATTTCAGCTTTTATACGAAGCGTGCGACGCTGGCCGCGCTGTACGCCGCCGCGGTCGTGTACTGGCTCGAAGACCGGTCGCCGGAATTTGCCGATACGCAGCGCTTCGTTGATCGCCGGCTCGACGATCTGCGGCGCGTGACCGCGGCGCGCCAGCGCCTCGAAGCTGCGCTGGAGCGCCTGCCCAACCCGTTCGGCCTGCTGCGCCCGCTACGGTAGGTGCGCCTAGTTCCGCGGCAGGAGCCGGGTCACGTGGCCCATCTTGCGGCCGGGCCTCGTTACCTTCTTGCCGTAAAGGTGGAGCTTGGCGCGGGGGTCGGCGACCGCGTCGCGCCAGTGGGCCACCTCGTCGCCGATCAGGTTTTTCATCACCGCGTCCGAATGGCGCTCGGTCGAGCCCAGCGGCAGGCCGCAGATTGCCCGCACCAATTGCTCGAACTGGCTGGTAATGCAGGCGTCGATCGTCCAGTGGCCGGAATTGTGCGGCCGCGGCGCCAATTCGTTGACTAGAAGGCCGCCGCTCCGGGTCACGAACATCTCGACCGCAAGCACACCGACCAGGTCGAGCCGCTCGGCGACATGGCGGGCAATCGCCTCGGCCTCGCGCAGCGTTGCGGGCGGCAATGCGGCCGGGGCGATGGTTGTGTCGAGGATATGGTCGACGTGGCGGTTCTCGACCGGCGGATAGGCGGCGAAAGCGCCGTCGGCGCCGCGGGCGACGACCACCGAGATTTCGCGGGCGAAATCGACAAAGGCTTCGAGAATGCCGAGCGTGCCGCCCATCCGCCGCCACGCCTGCCGCGGCTCGGTGCCGGCGTCGATGGTCGCCTGGCCCTTGCCGTCATAGCCCATGCGCACGCTTTTCAAGACGGCCGGGGCGCCGAGCGCGGCGAGGGCGGGGGCAAGGTCGGCTTCACTCTCTACCGCGCGAAACTCGGTCGTGGCGACTCCGATCGAGCGCAGAAAATTCTTTTCGTCGAGGCGGTGCTGCGCGATTTCCAGGATCTCAGGTCGCGGCAACACGGGGACAGCCGCGGCAATGCGCCGCACGGAATCGGCCGGAATGTTCTCGAATTCGAACGTGGCGACATCGACCGCCGCGGCAAACCGCGCCAGCGCCGCCTCGTCGGAAAAAGGCGCGATGGTCGCGGCGGCGCAGAGCTGCGAGGCCGGCGCGTCGCGGTCTCCGGCGAAGACGTGGCAGCGATAGCCGAGCGCAGCGGCGGCGAGCACCGTCATTCGGCCGAGTTGTCCGCCGCCGAGAATGCCGATTGTGGCGCCCGGCGCCAGCATCGTCATGCGGAAACGAGGTTCATGATTTGCCGGGCCGCTCCGCCACGCTGCTGGTCTGCGCTCGGCGCCAGGATGCGAGCGCAGCGGCTACGGCCGGGTCGGCGAGGCCGAGTATCGCCGCCGCGAACAGCGCCGCATTGGTGGCGCCCGACGGGCCGATGGCAAAGCTCGCCACCGGAATTCCGGCCGGCATCTGCACGATCGAAAGCAGGCTGTCCATGCCTTTCAGGGCGCGGCTTTCGACCGGGACGCCGAGCACCGGCAGCGGGCTTAGCGCCGCGGTCATGCCGGGCAGGTGCGCCGCGCCTCCGGCGCCGGCAATGATGAGCTTGAGGCCGCGCACCTCGGCCGTCCGGGCATAATCGTAGAGCCGGTCCGGGGTACGGTGGGCGGAGACGATTCGGGTCTCGTAGGGAATGGCGAGCCGATCGAGCGTTTCGGCAGCATGCCGCATCGTTTCCCAGTCGGACTGGCTGCCCATGATGATGCCCACAGCCGGGCCGGCTTCGCTCATGCCGCTCCTGTCGCGCCAGGGCCGGGTAGGCCGCAAGGGGCGGCATTATAGGGGCGTTGCGCCGACGGGCAAGGCGCGCTCGGGCGTCGCTGGTGGCGGCGCGGGCGTCTACAAGCCAGGGGCGAATTCTTCGCTTTGGCGGCCCGGTATTGTCGCTTATAGAGAAGCGGGGCCTTAGCGTTGTCGAATCCATCCGCGAGCGGGGGAGGCGCGGCTGGCGCATGCAGAACATTGCACAAAGGGTGTCGTCCGGCGTCGAGCGACCGCGTCGCGGGCGATCGGCCGAGGCGGACTCGGATGCCGCGGAGGAGCCGCCGGAGCTGGTGCTCGCCGCTGGGCTGCCCGAAGCGGAATTGACCCCTCAGGTGCGCGCCGTGCTGGCGCGGCTTGCAGCCGAGGGCGACGAACTGCGCCGCGAACTCGCCGAAGCGCGCGCCCAGATCTCCCAGCTCGAACGGCTGGCCGACGAGGACGCGCTGACGCCCATCGCCAACCGCCGCGCCTTTGTGCGGGAACTGACCCGCATGATCGCCTTCACCAAGCGCTACGGTGTGCCGTCGAGCGTCGTCTATTTCGACGTCAACGGCATGAAACAGATCAACGATACCTACGGTCATCTCGCTGGCGACGCGGCGCTGCGGCTGGTGGCCAAGCTGCTGCTCGATAATGTCCGGTCGAGCGACATTGTCGGCCGCCTCGGCGGCGACGAGTTCGGCGTCATCCTGGCGCATACCAGCCAGGAACAGGCCAACCGCAAGGCGGCCGCGCTGGCCGAGGCGATCGGTTCGACGCCGCTGCACTGGGCCGGCGCCGACATCGCGCTGAGCGCGGCTCACGGGGTCTATTCGTTTTCCGGGCGGGACGATGCGCAGGTTGCGATCGAAGCCGCAGACCGCGCCATGTACCGTCAGAAACGCGCGCCGTCTCGCTGAGCTACGCGATGATGTCGGGCAGCAGCTCGCTTTCGATCTTCGAGATCTGATCCTTCAGAGCCAGCTTGCGCTTTTTGAGCCGCTGCAATTGCAACTGGTCGAACGGGGCACACTCAACGATGCGCGCGATCACGTCGTCGAGATCGCGATGTTCTGTCCTGAGAGCGGACAATTTGGCTTTCAGCGCTTCGACGTCGAGGTCCATCGCAGAGGCTCGTTCAGGTCCACATTATAGCACGAATTTGACGCCGGTCGCGGGAGAGCGGGCAATGGCGGCCAAAATCAACGAGGCCCGCCGACGGCGCGCCGACAGCGAGGCATTCTGGCGGTTTTCGCTCGTCTTCTATGGCGAGCCCGGCGTCGCCGAGGCGTTGATCGCGCTGCAAGATCGGCGCGGGTGCGACGTCAATCTGGTCCTGTTTTCGCTGTGGCTGGCCGTTACCCGGTGTCAGGTGGTCGACGCCGCCGGCCTCGCCGCAGCCGAGGCTGCCGCGGCGCCGCTCCGAGACGCGGTGATCGCCGAATTGCGCCGGCTGCGGCGCCGGCTTCGCCCCGTTCCGGACCCCGACATCCAAGCCCTGCGGCAGCGCATCGGAGCGCTCGAAATCGCTGCGGAGCGGCTGGTGCAGGCGCGGCTGACGGCAACGCTGCCGGCGCCCCGAACCACCGCGACGGCGGACCGCGGCGCGGTTGCGGCAGCCAATCTCGCGGCCTGTCTCGGGGCTGCTTCCGCGGCGCCCGAGGCGGAAACGCTGCGCCGGGCGCTCGATCGGTTCATTCGCGGTCGCTGATCGTGCGCCGGCGCGGCGCCGAACGCAGCGGCGGTTCGCCCGGTTCCGGCGTCTCACCCCAGCGGCGGACGGTCCCGGAATCGAGCCCGAACAGGTCGAGCACGCGGCCGAGGCTCTGGTCGACCATCTCGTCCAGCGATTGCGGCTTGGCGTAAAAGGCCGGCACCGGCGGCGCGATGACCGCGCCCATTTCCGACAATGCCGTCATCGTGCGCAGGTGACCGATGTGGAGCGGCGTTTCGCGCACCATCAGGACGAGGCGCCGGCGTTCCTTGAGCACGACATCCGCAGCGCGGGTCAACAGCGTGGTCGTCGCGCCGGTGGCGATCTCGGCCATGCTGCGGATCGAGCACGGGGCGACGATCATGCCCATCGTCGGAAACGACCCCGAGGAAATCGACGCCGCCATGTCGCCGATCGAATGGACGACATCGGCGCAGGCGCGCAAATCGGCCGGCTTCAGCTCGGTTTCGAGCGCCAGCGTAACCTCCGCGGCGCGGCTCATCACCAGGTGGGTCTCGATCGGAAGCCTCCGCAATATCTGCAGCAGCCGGGCGCCGTAGACGATTCCGGAGGCGCCGCTGATGCCGACGATCAGGCGCCGGCGCTCGCCTTGTTGTCGCATCTCACCCTCGCCGCGATTTTGTCCCTTGATCCTGCTCGCTGCGGCATATCTCGATGACGGGGATGTGACAATCCCTGGCCGGCGGTCGCCATCGGCAGTACCATCGAATGCCGGCTTGTCATCGCAGGAGAAACCGCATGTCCCTGAACGATCGCATCGAGGTGCTCAAGCAGCAGCACGCGGCGCTCGAACGCGCGATCGACGAGGAGAATACCAGGCCGCTGCCCAACCATGACGCGATCGCCGACCTGAAGCGGCAGAAATTGCGCATCAAGGACGAACTCTACCAGCTCGAACGGCATTAGGGCCCGAATCCGCATTTGCGTGAACGAGCCGCGCGGAGGCGCGCGATTGCGCCGGCACGCCCGCAATGACAATGTGTCGGGGCGGCTCGTGTGCACAAAGGAGTCCCGCCATGACCCTGTTTCGCGATCGCAGCGGACCTCGCATCAAGCATGTCGCCGACGAAGGCGCGCCCTACGAGACGATCACCGTCGATAAGCTGACCCCGATCATCGGTGGCGAGATCGATGGGGTCGACCTGCGCGACATCAGCAACCAGCAGATGGACGAGATCCACCGCGCGTTGACCGAGAACTGCGTGATCTTTTTTCGCGATCAGCACCTGACCCAGGAACAGCATCTCGATTTCGGGCGCAGGTTCGGCGAGCTGCATATTCACCCGGCGGCGCCGGCGGAGCCCGGCCATCCCGAATTGATGATCATTTATGCCGACAAGGATTCGCCGCGGGCCAACGGCGAGGGCTGGCACAGCGATGTGTCATGCGATCCCGAACCGCCGATGGGCAGCATCCTCTACATCCGGAAATGTCCGCCCAAGGGCGGCGATACGCTGTTCGCGAACATGTATGCGGCGTACGAGGCGTTGTCGGACCGCATGAAGACCTACCTGGAGGGCCTCACGGCGCGGCACACCGGCGAACACTACCGGGGCCAGTACGCCAATTACGGGATCAAGGACAAGGAGAGCTATCCGTTTGCCGACCACCCGGTCGTGCGCACCCACCCGGTGACTGGCAAAAAGGCGCTCTATGTCAACGAGGGCTTCACCCGCTACATCAACGGCATCCCGCGCGACGAGAGCACCGGAATTCTGAACTACCTCTACAAGCACATGGCCAACCCTCTGTTCCAATGCCGGTTCCGCTGGCAGGAGAACTCGATCGCGTTCTGGGACAATCGCTGCGTGCAGCACCACGCGATGTGGGATTACTGGCCGCACACCCGCTCCGGCAACCGCGTCACGGTCAAGGGCGACCGCCCGTATTAGGCGCGCCCAGCCGCTTCGCCTGACGGCTGGAGCAGGTCCCTCCGCGCGTCAAGGCGTTTTGCCGGCTGGCACAGTGATGATTTGCTGGTGGGCGCCGTTTGCTCAGCAGCCCTCCAGCCTCATACCCACGGAATGCCGCCCCGCCGCCGACAGAAGCCGCCGAAGCCGTCAAAGCCTAACGGGTATGCCGGCGCGGATACCGTGCGGGCGCCGGCGCCGCCCCGGGCGACTCCTGCGGCGGCGCTGATCGCACTTGGCATCGTCTATGGCGACCTCGGCACCAGCCCGCTGTACACGCTGCCGGCGGTGATCGAAGGCGTCGGCGGGCGGTTTTCGCCAGCGGTGGCGCTCGGCGTGCTGTCGCTGATTTTCTGGGCACTCGTGATCGTCGTGTCGGTCAAGTACTGCCTGTTCGTGATGCGCGCCGACAACCACGGCGAGGGCGGCATCCTCGCGCTGATGTCGCTGGTTGCCGGACCGGGGTTCAGCCGCGCCCCGGCGCTAGTCGTGATGGGGCTGTTTGGGGCGGCGCTGATCTATGGCGACGGGGTCATCACGCCGGCAATCTCGGTGCTGAGCGCGATCGAGGGGGTCAACGTCGCCAGCACGGCGCTGCAGCGTTACGTGATGCCCCTCTCGGTGGTGATCCTATTGATCCTGTTCGCCATGCAGCACCGGGGAACGGCGCGTCTCGGAGCGGTGCTGGGCCCGGTGATGTTGTTGTGGTTTGTTGTGATCGGCGCGCTCGGCATCCGCGGCGTCTGGCATCACCCCGGGGTGGTGATCGCGGTCGACCCGCTTTACGCGATCGGTTTTCTCGCCCATGGCGGGTGGAAGGGCCTTGCCGTGCTGGGCGGGGTTTTCCTGGCGCTGACCGGGGCCGAGGCGCTTTACGCCGATATCGGTCATATCGGCAAGAATGCGATCCGCGCCTCCTGGTATCTGGTCGTCCTGCCCGCCCTGCTGCTCAACTATGCCGGCCAGGTCGCGTTGCTGACCGCGGGGCAGCCGGGCGACGGCGCCTACGGCAGCCCGTTTTTCCGGCTGGCGCCGGGCTGGGCCATCTATCCTCTCGTGGTGTTGGCGACGGTGGCGACGGTCATCGCCAGCCAGGCAATCATCACCGGCTCGTTCTCGTTGACCCGGCAGGCGGTTCAGCTCGGCTGGTTTCCGGGGCTGCGCATCCGCCAGACCTCCGATACCGAGTACGGCCAGATCTACGTGCCGACCGTCAACTGGATCATGATGGTCTTGACGGTGGGGCTGACGGTCGCCTTCGGCAGCTCGGCGCGGCTCGCCGGCGCATACGGCACCGCCGTATCAACCACGATGCTGCTGACCACGGCGCTGCTCTACAATCTGATGCGCAGCCGCTGGCACTGGTCGATCCCGGTGGCGGCGCTGACCAGCGGCATCTTTCTGCTGGTGGATTTCGCCTTCTTCTCGGCCAATCTGCTGAAGATCGCAGACGGCGGCTGGTTCCCGCTGATCCTGGGAGCGATCATCTTCGCGATCATGACGACCTGGCGTCAGGGCGTCGCGGCGATGCAGCGCAAGCAACAGGCGGTGGCGATGACGCCGGCGCAGTTCCAGCGGCGGCTGCGACGCAAGACCATCGCGCGCGTTCCCGGCACGGCGATCTTCCTGACGCGGATGACCGAGAAGATTCCGCCGCAGATGGTACAGCACCTCGACCAGTTCAGCGCCCTGCCCGAAACCTTGATCGCGCTGACGGTCGCCTTCGAGATGCGGCCGCGTGTCAATCCCGCCAAGCGGCTGGAGCTGAGCGAGGTGTTTCCCGGCCTGTGGGAGATGACCGTTCATTACGGGTTTGTCGAGGTGCCCGACCTGACGGCCGCGTTGCGCGGCGCCAAGGCGCGCGGCTGCCCGGTCGATTTCGACAAAGCCGTCTACCTCAGCAGCCGCGACCAGGTGATCCGCGACCGCGAGGCCCGCTATTTGCACCGCTGGCAGCTTCCGGTGTTCGCGTTCCTGTTTCGCAACGCGGTGCATGCGGTGGACCTGTTCAACCTGCCGCCGGGCAATTTCGTCGAGATCGGCCGCCAGATCGAGATTTAAGCGCCGCCCAGGATAGGTGAGGCGCGCCAAACTCACTCGACCTTCGCTCGGTCCCTGAGCACGAACTTCTGGATCTTGCCGGTCGAGGTTTTCGGCAGCGGCCCGAAGATCACGTGGCGCGGCGCCTTGAAATGAGCGAGGCGGTCGCGGCAAAAGGCGATGATGTCGGCCGCGCTGGCGCTGGCGCCGTCTTTCAACGTGACAAAGGCGCAGGGGATTTCGCCCCATTGCTTGTCGGGCCGGGCGACGATCGCGGCTTCGAGCACGGCGGGGTGCCGGTAGAGCACATCCTCGACCTCGATCGTCGAGATGTTCTCGCCGCCCGAAATGATGATGTCTTTCGAGCGGTCCTTGATCTCGATATAGCCGTCTTCGTGCATGACGCCGAGGTCGCCGGTGTGGAACCAGCCCCCGGCAAATGCTTCCTCGGTGGCCTGCGGGTTCTTCAGATATCCCTTCATGACGATATTGCCGCGCATGAAGATCTCGCCCATCGTCTCGCCGTCGGCCGGCACAGGGTCCAGCGTCGCCGGGTCCGCGACCGTCAGCCCTTCGAGTACCGGGTAGGCGACGCCCTGCCGCGCCTTCAGGCGGGCGCGAGCGTCGGCGTCGAGCGCATCCCATTCGTCGTGCCAGGCGCAGATCACCGACGGGCCGAACACCTCGGTCAGCCCATAGACATGGGTGATCTTGAAGCCGAGCTTTTCCATGCCCTGGATCACCGCGGCCGGCGGCGCCGAACCGGCGGTCATCATCTCGACCGGACGGGGCAAGGGATTGTTGGGGCCACGCGCGTTCAACAGCGCGTTCATCACCACCGGCGCGCCGCACAGGTGGGTGACGCCCTCGCGCTCGATCGCATCGTAGATCGCCGGCGCCTCGACCCGGCGCAGGCACACATGGGTCCCCGCGAGCGCCGTCACGGTCCACGGAAAGCACCAGCCGTTGCAGTGGAACATCGGCAGGGTCCACAGATAGACCGGGTGCTGCCGCAGGCCCCATACCAGGATGTTGCCGATCGCATTCAGATAGGTGCCGCGGTGGTGGTAGACGACGCCCTTGGGGTTGCCGGTCGTGCCCGAGGTGTAGTTCAGCGCGATCGCGTCCCATTCGTCGCGCGGCCGGACCGGGGCGAAATCGGGGTCGCCGCCGGCGATCAGCGCGTCGTAATCGAGGGTCCCGAGCCGCTCGCCGCCGGGTCCGGCCGGGTCGGCGATGTCGATAACCAGCGGCTTCCTGTCCAGCAGGGCCAGGGCGCGGCCGATCACCGGGGCGAATTCGGTGTCGGTGAGCAGCACCTTGGCCTCACCGTGCTTGAGGATGAAGGCGATCGTCTCGGCGTCGAGGCGGATGTTCAGCGCATTCAATACCGCCCCGGCCATCGGCACGCCGAAATGCGCCTCGAACGCCTCCGGCACGTTGGGAGCCATCAGGGCGACCGTATCACCGCGGCCGACCCCGTGCGCCGTCAGCGCGCCGGCCAAGCGCCGGCAGCGTTCGAGTACCTGTCGCCAGGTATAGCGGCGACTGCCCCCGGCTTTCGCCGGGGCAGGCTCGACGACCGCAGTGCGGTTCGGATAGATCGTGGCAGTGCGCAGCAGGAACCCGATCGGCGACAGCGGCACGAAATTTGCCGCGTTCTTCTCGAGCCCGGTGTCGTAAGGGCCGGCCATCGTCAGCCTCCAACCGGTAAATTGGCCGGGCGCGGGCCGGGGTAATGTTCCTCAGCGGTGGCGATGCCCAGCCAGGGGTGCTTTGCGCCTTCGTAGGCGGAATAAACGGGCGGCGGAAAATCGGGGTCGGCAAAGCAGCCGACCGCGATCCCGCAATACTCGGGACCGCGGTCGCCCTCCCAGAACACGCTCGATCCACAATCCGGGCAGAAATGAAACCGGATTTCGAAGCCGCTGTCGGCCACGCGGCCATAAATCTTGTGCTCTCCCTCGATCCGTACCTGGCTTTTGAGCCAGCGCGAGCCGGAATGCACGACCGCGCCGGTCCGCCGCTGGCAGGATTTGCAGTGGCAGACATAGACACGCTCGGGCTCGCCCGTAGCGATCGCCCGCAACTTTCCGCAATGGCAAGCGGCCACCCGCTCCATGCCATCCTCCCTGAATACCTCGCTTTATTTTCCTCCGGACTGGTGAACTAGTCGAGCCGCTTGGCAAGCCCGCTGCCCCGGCGCAAATTCGCGGAAACGGGAGGAAACGTTGCGATGATCCCATCTTATGCCGAAACCTATCGCCGCTCGCTCGATCGCCGAGAGGAATTCTGGGCCGAAGCGGCCGAGGCGATCGATTGGGAACGGCGCTGGGACCGGGTGCTCGACGACGCTGCGCCGCCGCTCTACCGCTGGTTCTCGGGCGCGCGGCTCAACACCTGCTGGAACGCGCTCGACCGGCATGTCGCCGCCGGCCGCGGCGAGCGCAATGCGCTGATCTGGGACAGCCCGGTCACCGGCACGATCAGGCCCTTCACCTATCGCCAGTTGCGCGACGAAACGGCGCGGTTTGCGGGGGTGCTGGCCGGGCTCGGGGTCGCCAGCGGCGACCGCGTGCTGATCTATATGCCCATGGTGCCGGAGGCGGCGATGGCGATGCTCGCCTGCGCCCGCATCGGCGCGATTCATTCGGTCGTGTTCGGCGGGTTTGCCGCGCACGAATTGGCGACCCGCATCGACGACGCCAAGCCGAAGGTGATCGTCACCGCCTCGTGCGGGATCGAGATCAACCGCGTGGTTCCGTACAAACCGCTGCTCGACGCGGCGATCGAGGAGGCGACGGCAAAGCCGCTCGCTTGCGTGGTGTTGCAGCGTCCGATGTGCGAGGCGACGCTGGTGCGCGGGCGCGACCGCGACTGGGACGAATTGATGGCGGCGGCAACGCCCGCCGATTGCGTGCCGGTGTCGGCGATGGACCCGCTCTACATCCTCTACACCTCGGGCACGACCGGGATTCCGAAAGGGGTCGTGCGCGACAATGGCGGCCACGCGGTCGCCCTCTCGTGGTCGATGCGCTACGTCTATGGGGTGCAACCTGACGAGGTGTGGTTTACCGCCTCCGACATCGGCTGGGTCGTCGGCCATTCCTATATTGTTTATGCTCCGCTGATCTACGGCTGCACCTCGGTCATGTACGAGGGGAAGCCGGTCGGCACTCCCGACGCAGGCGCGTTCTGGCGGGTCATCGCGCAGCACCGTGTCGCGGCGTTCTTCACGGCCCCGACCGCCTTTCGCGCGATCAAGCGCGAGGACCCCGACGGCAGATTGATCCGCACCTACGAGCTGTCGCGGTTTCGCGCATTGTTTCTTGCCGGCGAACGTGCCGATCCGCCGACCGTCGCCTGGGCCGAAGAGCAGCTCAAAGTGCCTGTCATCGACCATTGGTGGCAGACCGAAACCGGCTGGCCGATTGCCGCCAACTGCCAGGGCCTGTCGCCGATGCCGGTCAAGCACGGCTCGTGCAGTTTTGCCGTGCCAGGATGGGACGTGCGCGTGCTCGACGCCGCGGCCGAGGGTGACGCCCGCGAATTGAAACCGGGTGAGATTGGCGCCATCGCGCTCAAACTGCCGTTGCCGCCCGGCGCATTGCCGACGCTGTGGCAGGCCGACGCGCGCTACATCGGCTCGTACCTCTCGGCCTATCCCGGCTACTACCAGACCGGCGACGCCGGGTTCATCGAGCCCGACGGCCATCTCTATGTGATGACCCGCACCGACGACATCATCAACGTTGCCGGGCATCGCCTGTCGACCGGCGGCATGGAGGAGGTGCTGGCCGCGCATCCCGATGTCGCCGAATGCGCGGTGATGGGGGTGGCCGACGCGCTGAAAGGCCAGGTGCCGCTGGGGCTCATCGTGCTGAAGGCGGGGGTCAACCGCCGTGCCGATGAAATCGAGCGGGAGGCGGTGGCGCTGGTGCGCGAACGGATCGGCCCGGTGGCAAGCTTCAAGGCGGCACTAGTCGTCGATCGCCTGCCCAAGACCCGTTCGGGCAAGATCCTGCGCGGCACAATGCGCCGCATTGCCGACGGCGAGGACTACCGCGTGCCGGCGACGATCGACGATCCCGCGATCCTCGGCGAGATCACCGCGGCGTTGGCGCGGATCGGCTATCCGGCGCAGGGCTGAAGTCACCGCCCCCTCTCCCTGCGAGCTGGGGAGAGGGGACGGCGGGGCGCTCAGGCGACGACCAGGTCCGCGACCAGCTCCTTGCCCCGGGTTTCCGGCCCGAGCAGCAAGGCAATGATGAAGCTGGCGAGTCCGCCCAGTGTCCCGATCAGCATCGGAATGGCGAAACCGAGGTGCCAGTTGATCGCGAAATAGGCGATGATCGGCCCGACCAGGCCGCCGAAGATCGCCCCCTGGTGATAGCAGAACCCGCTCGCGGTCGCGCGTACCTCGGTCGGGAACCGTTCAGACAGATAGCTCGGGTTCTGGCCGTAGATGCCGCCGGCGGCGAACAATCCCTGCAGCGAGAAGAAGATCACGATCATCGTGTAGTCGTGGGTGAACAGGTAAAGCGGCGTGATCGGTATCCCGCAGAGCGCGGGCAGGATCATCGCCCAGCGCCGGCCGAGGCGGTCGGAAACCCAACCCCAAGCCGAGCCCGACAGGAAAAACAGGATGCTCTGCAGCATGATCGGCAAGGCGACCAGACCCGGGCTCAGATGCAGGTCGCGCTGCAGATAGGTCGGGAATAGTCCGCCGATCGAGTAGCCGACGACAAACCCGCTCGCCATCCACCAGCATGCGCTCAGCGTGTTGCCGAGGATGTTCCGCTTGAAGATGCTGAGCAGCGGCGCCCGGACCTCGCGGCGCTCGGCCCGCTGCAAGCGCCGGTTTTCAAGCCAGACCGCCGGTTCCTTGACGTAGATGCGCACATAGATGATCAGCAGCGCGGGCAGGACGCCGATGATGAGCAGGCCGCGCCAGCCAATGTAGTTGTACAGCAGGCCATAGGCGGCGCTGGACAACAATGCGCCGAGCCCCCACGACGACTGCAATACGCCGGCCATGAAGCCGCGCGAGCGGATCGGCCAGGTCTCCATCGCCAGCGCGGCGCCGACCGGCCATTCGGCGCCCATACCGATGCCGAGCAGGGCGCGAAACAGGAACAGGAACCAAAAGGCAGGCGAAAACCCGGCAATCAGGTTGCAGGCCGAGTACCAGGCGATCGAAATCATCAGCGGCGTCTTCCGCCCGACCCGATCCGCCAGCCAGCCCGAGGCCGTCGCCCCGACGAGCCGCATCCACAGCGTCAATGTAAAGACCGCGGTGACAGCGGTCAGCGGCACATGAAATTCCTGCGAGATCGGCAGCATGATCAGCAGGAAGATCGTGAAATCGAAAGCATCCAGGGTCCAGCCCAGCCATGCGGCAACCCAGGCATGCCACTGTTCTTTTGTCGGCTCTTTCCACCACGGGACGGGCAATACGGACTCGGCCGTTTGCATGACGCACTCCTCCCTGTTTGATGAGGCCTTTTTTTACGGCCTTAAACTCAGGGTACGTCAGGCGCGCCGAAATGTCGCGACGTTTTACGATTGAGCCGAGATGCGCAGGTTGGGCGGCGGTCGGTGCTTTCAGCTCAATCCTCGGCCGGCACTTCTTCCTCGGCTTCGGCCTCGACGATCGGGCGCGGCTTGCCGCGCAGGCTGCGGGCAATCGCCTGGTCGAGCTCGTCCAGGGTGCACAGGCCGAGCCCGACCGGGTGGCGCGGCTTGATGTTCGGGCTATTCCAGTGGGTGCGGTCCCTGACCGCGTTGATCGTCGGCTTGGTGGTGCCGATCAGTTTCGAGATTTGGGCGTCGGACAATTCCGGGTGATTGCGCAACAGGTACGCGATGGCGTCGGGTTTGTCCTGGCGCTTGGCGATCGGCGTATAGCGCGGCCCCTTGTGGCGGACGTATTGCGGCGGTATCGCCTGCGGCGAGAGTTGCAGCCGCGCCTCGGGGTCGGCCTGGCAGCGGGCGATCTCCTCGGCCGTGGTCTGGCCGTTGGCGACCGGGTCGAGCCCCTGCATCTGGTTGGCGACCTCGCCATCGGCGATCGCCTGCACTTCGAGCGCGTGCAGGCCGCAAAACTCGGCGATCTGCTCGAAGGTGAGGGAGGTATTTTCGACCAGCCATACGGCGGTCGCCTTGGGCATCAGCGGTGTGAGCATCTTGTAACCCCGATCGGGCGCGCAGGTCGGCGCCGCTTCTGCGAACATATCATCGATCCGATATAATGGTCGGGTGCCGAAGTGGGAAGTCGGCAAACGCGCGGGAGGCCAAGATGGACGACGAGGACCTGCTGCCGCGGCGCCAGCCGCCCAAGCCGCGCGACCTGAGCCTGCTCGGCATCGCCGAGCTGGAGGAATATATCGCCGATCTCGAAGGCGAGATTGCCCGCGCCCGCGCCGAGATCGCCGCCAAACGGAGCCACCGCGGCGGCGCGGAGGCGCTGTTCAGGCGATAGGAGGCTACCGCTCGGCCACCAGCGGCAGTCCCTCCTCGCGGCGGATATCGTTGATGATCTGCAAGACGCGCTCGCGATAGGGCCGGTATTGCACGCCGAATTCCGAGACCAGGCGGGTGTTGTCGATCAGGAAATTGCCCGAAAGCTCGCGGCCGCCGGTGTCCTTGTCGAAGGTGATCTGCGCATCGGGCAGGAACTCGCGCACGATCTCGGCGATCTCCCCGAGGCTGATGGCAATGCCGCCGGTGTTGTAGACCCACTGCTTGGGCTTGTCGGTCATGATCACGCGGGCAAAAATCTCGGCGACTTCGTCGACGTGGATTGGACAGCGCATCGCGTCGCGATAGGGGAATTTGACCGCCTTGCCGCGCGCCGGATCGGTGATGCAGAACACATGATCGACCGAGCCGACGATCTTGTCCGGCCCGGTCACATTGGCCGGGCGGATCGCGGTGATCTCCATGCCGTGCTTTTCGCGGTAATCCTGCGCCTGCCACTCGTTGAAAATCTTGTGCATCGCGTACTGCACGTGGCCGTGGCGGAAATCGTCCTCGGTAACCACCCGTTCGCCATAGAATTTCTGTTCGCCCGAGACCGCCAGCGAGCTGGCATAGGCAACGCGGTTGCAGCCGACGAGGCGCGCCGCCTCGAAGCAATTATCCATGCCGAGAATGTTGAGCTTGAACGCCCGGTGCGGCGCGTGCTCGCTGCCGAGGAAATAGGCGAGGTTGATGGCGCGATCCGGTTTCGCCGCGCTCATCGCCGAGATGAGGTCGTCGAACTGGCTGACATCCCCGCGGACCACCCGCACCTGCTTTCCGAGGCTCGAAAAATCGGCGGTCTGCGGGTTGAGGTCCATGCAGACGACTTCCTCGCCGCGTTGCGCCAAAAGCGGCACGAGCCGCCGCCCGATGAACCCGGTGCCGCCGGCGATGAAAATCGTCATGGTGATCCTCCCGATGCGAAGACCAAGGGTTTGCAAGCCTAGTCTCGGGAACCCGCAGCGCGCAACGCGCTCGCACGGTCGCCACCCTTCCGCCAGCGCCGGGCTGGGTCGAGCAAATTGCGGGTGGGACGGCGACTGTGCGCGATCGTAGGATGGCCGCAACCAAAGTCCACCAAAACGCGGAGGAAATCATGGCCGTGCTGACGATCACGCCGCTCAAGCCCGCCATCGGCGCCGAGATCGCCGGCATCGACCTGTCGCAGCCGGTCGACGGCGACACCCGCGAGCAGCTCTCGCATGCCCTGGCCGAGCACCTGGCTTTGGTGTTTCGCGGCCAGTCGCTGACCCCGGGCCAATATCTCGCGGCCGCCCGGGCTTTCGGTCCGACGATGCGCCAGCATTATTCGCAGCACCACATGGAGGGGCACCCCGACATCGGCATGGTCTGGCACCGCAACGGCCAGCGCCCGGCCGAGCGCTGGCATACCGACCACACCAACCACGAACGGCCGCCGCTCGCGACGATTCTCTACGGCGTCGAAATCCCGTCCGCCGGCGGTGCCACCAGCGTCGCCAATATGCGCGCCGCCTATGCCGCCTTGCCTGAGGCCGAGCAGCGCCACCTCGACGCGATGCGCACGATCAACACGCTTGACGAGCAGCGCCTCGACACCCGCGAGGACGACCGCGCCAAATACGGCAAGCCGGTCATCCACCCGATGGTCCGCACCCACCCGGTGCATGGAACGAAGGCGGTGTTTTTCCACATCCAGAAGGTTGCCTGCATCGACGGGATGACGCCGGAAGACAGCAAGGCCTACATGGCCGATCTGATCGACCGCATGATCCGGCCCGAGATCACCTACACCCACCAGTGGACCAAGGGCGATGTGCTGGTGATCGACGACCGCGCCACGATGCATCGCGCCCACGGCGATTACGATCGCCGTGAAAGCCGCGTGCTGTGGCGCGTTCTCGTGGAAGGCGATCGCCCGGCGCTGATCCAATCCTGACTAGGTTGCGGACTTAGTTGACCCGTCAGCGCTTCGGCGCGACGGCGCTTTTCGGGTTGAGGCTCTGGATGTGCCCGCTTTCGGTGCCGGCGGTCGGGTCGATCACGGCGTTGATCAGCGCCGGCCTGCCCGAAGCCAGCGCCTCGGTCAACGCGCGGGTGAGGCCCGGCGTGTCGGTGCAGTGATAGCCGCGCTCGCCGAACGCCTCGATGATCTTCTCGTAACGCGCGTCGCGCAGAAGGCCGGTCGGCGTGTAGGCGATGCCCTCCGCGTCGCCGCGATAGACGCCGTTATTGTTGAAGACCACCGTCGTCACCGGCAGCCCGTAGCGACAGATCGTCTCGATCTCCATGCCGCTGAAGCCGAAGGCGCTGTCGCCCTCGATGGCGACGACCGGCTTGCCGGTCACCGCGGCGGCGCCGACCGCGTAGCCCATGCCGATGCCCATCACCCCCCAGGTGCCGCTGTCGAGGCGGTGGCGCGGCAGGCTCATGTCGATGATGTTGCGGCCGAAATCGAGCGTGTTGGCGCCTTCGTTGACGATGTAGACGTCGGGCTGGGTGGCCAGCGCGTTGCGCACCGCGCGCAAGGCGCTGGAAAAGTTCATCGGGCTCGGATCGGCGTTGAGCCGCGCCGCCATGCGCTCGACGTTCTGCTGCTTGCGCTTGCCCATCTCGTCCATCCACGCGGCCTGGCGCTTGATCTGCCCGGGCTTGAGCGCGGCGTTGAAGGCGGCAAAGACCGATTTGATGTCGCCGGCGACCGGCGCCGCGATGGCCCGGTTGCTGTCGAACTCGGTCGGCGAAATGTCGATCTGGACGAATTTCGTGTTCGCGTTCCACAGCGGCGCGCGGCCGTGGCTCAACAGCCAGTTGAGCCGCGCCCCGGCCAGTATCACCACATCCGCCTGGCCGATCGCAAACGAGCGGGCGGCGGCGGCCGATTGCGGGTGGTCGTCGGGCAACAGGCCCTTGGCCATCGACATCGGCAGGAACGGCATGCCGGTATTCTCGATGAACGCGCGGATCTCCCGGTCGGCCTGTGCATAGGCCGCACCCTTGCCGAGGATCGCCAGCGGGCGCTGCGCCGAAGCCAGCAGGTCGAGCGCGCGCGCCACCGCTTCCGGCGCCGGGGGCGAGGCTGGCGCCGGATCGACGACCTTGACCAGCGACTTCTTCGCCGTCTCCATGTCGAGAACCGACCCCAGCACCTCGGCGGTCAGGTCGAGATAGACGCCGCCCGGCCGCCCCGAGGCGGCGGCGCGGATCGCCCGCGCGATGCCGACGCCGATATCCTGCGGGCGGTTGACGCGATAGGCCGCCTTGCAATGCGGCCGGGCGACCGCGAGCTGGTCCATCTCCTCATAGTCGCCCTGTTCGAGATCGACGATCGCACGGTCGCTCGACCCCGAAATCATGATCATCGGAAAGCAGTTGGTCGTCGCGTTAGCCAAGGCGACCAAGCCGTTCAGGAAGCCGGGGGCCGACACGGTCATGCAGATGCCCGGCTTCTGCGTCAGATAGCCGGCGATTGCCGCCGCATTGCCGGCCGATTGCTCGTGGCGGAAGCCGAGATAGCGGATGCCCTCGTTCTGCGCCAGGCGCAACAGGTCGGTGATCGGGATGCCGGCCACCCCGTAGATCGTGTCGATGCCGTTCAGCTTCAGCGCCTCCACCACCAGGTGAAAGCCGTCCGTCATGTCGCCTGAGATTTCCGCTTCGCTCATCTCGCCCGTCCTCCCGCGGTAGGGGGTGGGTCTAGCGAGGGTAAGCCCCGGCCGTCAACCACGTCATGCCGCCAATCGACGCCCCAGGGCGGCGCCGGCGGCAGAAGCTGCGCGGCGAGCCGGCGCAGCAGATAGGGCTTGCGCTCGATGAGCCGGCCCAGCGCCGCCGCGCTCACCGGCTCGGCGCGCAGATCGCGCAGCCGGCATCTCGGGTTGGGGATGCCGCGCGGCCGGCCTCCGGGGTTGCCCGAAGAGCCCTTGGCGAACCGCCCCCGCGCATCGCGCCCGCGACGCGAAAAAACATCAGGCGCAACCGGTTGAGATTGCGCGATTCCCGCCCCCGATAACAGGGCGGAACAGGGCGGCGCAACAGGCGGACAACAGGGATTGGCGGCGTGTTTCGTCATGGGCAGCTCCGACGAAAGGAGCTTGGCAGAAAAATTTGTTCTTTTGATGTTCCTCAAAATGATCGATCATGCTACAGCTAATAGCGTTTCATGGGCTCTTGACGATACCAAATCTGGTACACAAATAGGTGACTTCTGTTCAGGGGAATGCCGTGAAGAAGGATGAACTATTCGTTGAGCGCCGGCCGCAGGGGGATTATGCGGTGCGGCGTCCTAGTTCGCAGCGAGCCAGCGAT
>JASHNY010000195.1 GCA_030041385.1 Alphaproteobacteria bacterium | reverse complement strand
GCGGTGATGCGCCTGGGCGAAGGCGGCGATGCGGCGTCCCTCGGAAAACCCGCCGCTCCAGGCGACATCGAGCTGCACGATATCGACCGCGCCGCGGGTGACGAGCTCGCGAAACCCGTAAAGCCCGGTTTCGGTTTCGTAGCCGGCGATCGGCGCCACCAGCGCGTCGGCGACGCGGGCGCTGCCGTCGATATCGTCGGTCGCGACGGGCTCTTCGATCCAATAGAGATTGTAGGGTTCCATCGCGCGGCCCATCGCGATCGCGAAATCGGGGCTCCACGCGCAGTTGACATCGACCATCAGTTTGGCCTCTCGCCCCAGCGCCTTTCTGACCGCGGCGACGCGGGCGATGTCCTCGGACGGATCGACCTCGCAGAACCCGGCATTGCCGATCCACTGGCGCAGATGCGTGCCGGTCGAGGGGTTGCGCCCGATCTTCATCTTCATGCCTTTGAAGCCGCGGGCGCGGTAGCCCTCGGCCTCGCCGGCGAGCGCGTCGATCCCCTTGCCTTCCTGGTAGAACCCGCCGCTGGCATAGGCCTCGACCCGGTCGCGGGCGGCGCCGAGCAGCTTGTAGACGGGCAGCCTCGCGACCTTGCCGGCGATGTCCCACAGCGCGATGTCGATGCCGCTGATCGCGTTCAAGACGAGACCGCGCCGGCCGTATTGCCGGGTGCGGTGGAACAATTTCTGCCACAACCCCTCGATCAACAGCGGGTCCTGGCCGAGCAGCGCGGGCTTCAAATCCTTTTCGATGACCGTCGCGGTGACGCCGCCGCCCATGCCGGCCTCGCCGATGCCGACGATGCCGTCATCGGTTTCGACCTCGACCAACAGCGCCCCGCGCCGCGCCTGCACCCCGGCGGCGCTGGCATAAGGCGGGTCGCACGGATAGGACAGCGCGATCGTTCGGATGTCTTTGATTTTCATGTCCCACCTCTTCAGCCCGTCATGCCCGGACTTGTTCCGGGCATCTCGATCGCCCGGCGATGACGAAACAAGATGCTAATCCCCGATCACCGCCAGCAGGTCGCATTGCACCTGCATCGGCGGGGTGAAATCGCCGCTGGCGAAGGTGTGGCGGGCCGGGCGGGAATGCGGATCGGGAAACATCTCGACCCAGTATTTGTTGAGGATCGGGCGCAAGGCGCGGTCGGTGATCCACACGCTCATCTTGATGATGTCGTCGGGGGTGCCGCCGGCGGTTTCGATGACCCGGCGGACATTGGCGAACATCGCCGCACATTGGGCGTCGAGGTCTTCCGGCACCTTGCCGGTTGCCGGGTCGGCGCCTGAGATCGCGCCGGTAACGACGAACGGCCCCTTGCGCGAGGCGCTCGGAATCGGGTTGACATGCCGCGCCCCGGCGACATCGATGCTTTGCCGCTTCGCCACGATTTCCTCCCGCCGCGGTGGTTGCGCCGGGATGATACGGAGCGCCGGGATAGGGGGCAACATGACCGGATCACAAGATACGATCGCCATCGTCGGGCTGGGTGCGATCGGCCGGCCGATGGCCGAGCGCATCGCCGCCGCCGGGTTGCCGCTGGTCGTGTGCGACGTGCGGCCCGAAGCGGTCGCCGGCCTGCCGCAAGCGGTGACGATCGCCGCCTCGCCGGAAGACGCCGCGAACCGCGCCGACATCGTGCTCGCCTGCCTGCCGTCGATCGACTCGCACCGCCGCGCGCTCACCGGTCCTGGCGGGGCGATCCACGGCACGCGGATGCGAACCTACATCCACACCGGCACGACCGGTTCGGCGCTCGTCAATGAACTCGCCGCCGTTTTTGCTGCGCGCGGCGTCGCGACGCTCGACGCGCCGATGACCGGGGGCGTGCCGCGCGCCCGCGCCGGCACGTTGACGGTGATGGCCTCGGGGCCGCAGCCGGCGTTTGCCGCCGCGGAGCCGTTTCTCAAGGCCTATGCCAGCACGGTCGTCTATCTCGGCGAGCGGCTCGGCGCCGCGCAGGTCATGAAGCTCATCAACAACATGCTGTCGGCCGCCAATCTGGCGATCGCGTCGGAGGCCTTGGTGCTGGGCGCCAAGGCCGGGCTCGACCCCGAGCAGATGATCGCGGTGCTGAACGCCGGTACCGGCCAGAACAGCGCGACATTGACCAAAATCCCCGACCACGTGTTGACCCGCGGCTTCGACTATGGCGGCGCGATGTACATTACCGACAAGGACCTGTCGGCCTTTGCCGAAGAGGCCGCGGCCCTCAGCGTGCCGACGCCGCTCGGCGATGCCGTGCGCCGGCTCTACCATGAGGCGGCCGAGGCCAAGAGCGACGACATCACGACCGTCATCCGCCATTTCGAGCGCCTCGCCGGCGTCACCCTGCCGAAGACGCGGTGAGCGGGCCTATTTGACGTCGATCTCGCCGGTCATCCCGGCCCAGTCGTGGTCGGGGCAGATCAGGCGGAAATGGCCGCGGCGGCGGGCGACGAAATACAGGTCCTTCCGGTCGCCCGGCTGCAGCACGATCTCGGTGTGGTCGGCGTTGAGGACGCCCGGGTTGCGCATCGTGATCGCCGCGAAGAATGCGGGAGAATGGAATTCGTGCGTTTCCTTGCCGCGGTTTTCGAGGTGCAGGCGATAGACCGCGCCGCGGCGGAACACGAGATGGCTGGGAACGAATTCATAGTCGCGCGTCGTCTCGTTCACCTGCCTTGCATGCGCCCAATTGATCGACGCGGCCGCCGCCGGCATCACGGGTAGCGCCAGCGCCACCGCCAGAACCGTGCCCGCCCAGAATCTGATCGGCATTGCGCCACCCCTCGTATCCGGCAAACCCGGAAAAGCGCTATTCTTGCACGACATGGGTCGCCCGTATCGCAGACGAATCGCCGCCGCCGCGGCTCGGACCAAGGCCGGGCAAGGCCGTCTGTTGGATTTGACGCCATCCGGCGCAGCGATGACGGGTGCGAAGCGGCGATGACGATGGCCGGGCGATTCGCCGTCGCGGCCCCCGATCCGGGCCTGCGCGCCGGCGCTATCCTGGAAATCGACCTCGGCGCCATCGCGGAAAACTGGCGCCTGCTGGCATGCCGGGTCGCCTCCGCCGCATGCGCTGCGGTGGTCAAGGCCAATGGCTACGGGCTCGGCGCGGTGCCGGTCGCGCGGGCGCTTGCCGCTGCCGGCTGCCACCAGTTCTTCGTCGCCACGCTCGACGAAGGGATTGCCTTGCGCAGCGCGCTCGGCCGCGCCGCCGAGATCGCCGTGTTCAACGGGCCGATGCCCGGGTCCGAGGCGGAATTCGTCGCCCACCGCCTGACCCCGGTGCTGAACGACCCGGGCCAGATCGCGGCGTGGCGTCGCCTGGCCGCGCCGGCCTTCGTGCATGTCGATACCGGCCTTGCGCGGCTCGGCCTGACGGCGCGGGAATTGGCCGCTCTCACCGACGATCCGCCGACCATGCGGGCGATCCCGTGGCGCGGCGTCATCAGCCACCTCGCCTGCGCCGATACGCCGGAACACCCGCTGAATGCCATCCAGCAGGCCCGCTTTGCCGCCGCGCTCGGCCATTTTCCGGGGATCCGAGCCAGCCTTGCGGCGTCGTCGGGGATTTTTCTGAGCCGTGAATTTCACCACGATCTGGTCCGCCCGGGCGCTGCGCTTTACGGCGTCAATCCGCACCCCGGACAGCCCAATCCGATGAGGCAAGTGGTTACGCTTAAAGGCAAAATCATCCAGGTCCGCGAGATTGACAGGGGCGAGACCGTTGGCTACGGTGCCACGCACGCCATGGCCGGACCGGGCCGCCTGGCGACGGTGGCGGTGGGCTATGCCGACGGCTGGCTGCGCTCGCTGAGCCATCGGGGCTGCGCCCGCATCGCCGGGCGGCGTGTTCCTCTCCTGGGCCGGGTGTCGATGGATCTCGTCACGTTCGATGTCTCGGCGATCGATCCCGCGCTGGCTCGACCGGGCGGCACGGTGGAGATGCTCGGCGGCGATTACGGCGTCGACGACGCGGCCGCCGATGCCGGCACCATCGGCTACGAGATCCTGACCGCGCTCGGCGCGCGCTATCATCGCATATATCGCGCCGCAGACCGGGGATGATCACGTTTCTGGCGTCGGTCGGCGCGATTTTCCTCGCTTTTCTCGCTGCGACCGGACGCCTGTTCCTGTTTGCCGCCCGCGCCATCCTGGCCGGGCTGACCCCGCCCTACTACCCGCGCCTCGTCCTGCGCGAAATCGTCAACATCGGCTATTTCTCGCTGCCGGTGGTCGGTCTGACCGCGCTGTTCACCGGCATGGTGCTGGCGCTGCAATCATATAGCGGGTTCAGCCGGTTCAACGCCGAGAGCGCGATCGCCACTGTCGTCGTCCTGTCGATGACCCGCGAGCTGGGGCCGGTGATCGCCGGGCTGATGGTCGCCGGCCGGGTCGGCGCGGCGATGGCGGCCGAGATCGGCACGATGCGCGTGACCGACCAGATCGATGCGCTGGCCACGCTGTCGACCGACCCGCTGCGCTACCTGGTGTTGCCGCGCCTCGTCGCCGGGTTGCTGACCCTGCCGGCGCTGGTTCTGGTCGCCGACGTCATCGGCGTGTTCGGCGGCTACCTGGTCAGCACCTACAAGCTCGGCTTCGAGCCCGTCGCCTATCTGACGCATACCCGGCAATTCCTTGAAACCATGGATGTCGTCGACGGGTTGATCAAGGCCGCGGTGTTCGGCTTCATCGTCGCGCTGATGGGCTGCTATCACGGCTACAATTCGCGCGGCGGGGCCGAAGGGGTCGGGCAGTCGACGACCTATGCCGTGGTTTCGGCCTCGATTCTGATCCTGGTGTTCGATTATCTGCTGACCGCCGCGCTGTTTGACTGATGAACGGTGCCGCAACCCCAAAAATAGCCGTGCGCGGCGTCGAAAAATCCTTCGGCGCAAAGCGCGTGCTCGACGGCGTCGACATCGACTGCGCCGCCGGCGAAAGCCTGGTCATCATCGGCGGCTCGGGAACCGGAAAATCGGTCTTGGTCAAATGCATCCTGGGCCTGTTGCGGCCCGAGGCGGGATCGATCCGCATCGACGGGATGGAAACGGTCGGGCTCGGCGGCGCGGCGCGCGCCGCCTTGATGCACAAATTCGGGATGCTGTTCCAGGGCGGCGCCCTGTTCGATTCGCTGCGCGTGTGGGAGAATGTCGCCTTCGGCCTGATCCAGGGACGAGGCATGGAGCGAGGCAAGGCGCGCACGATCGCGATCGAGAAGCTGGCCGCGGTCGGGCTCGGCCCGGAGGTGGGCATGCTGCGCCCGGCCCAGCTGTCCGGCGGCATGCAGAAGCGGGTTGCGCTTGCCCGCGCGATCGCCGCCGAGCCCGAGATCATCTTTTTCGACGAGCCGACCACGGGGCTCGACCCGATCATGGCCGACGTGATCAACCGCCTGATCGTCAAATGCGTGCGCGAACTGGGTGCGACCGCAATCTCGATCACCCACGACATGACCAGCGCGAAAAAGATCGCCGACCGCATCGCGATGCTGCACCAGGGCCGCATCGTCTGGCACGGACCGACGGCCGACATCGACCACAGCGGCAACCCGTTTGTCGACCAGTTCGTCCACGGCCGCGCCGACGGCCCGATCCAGATGGAGGTGCGCGCGGCATGAAGGGGGCGGCGCCGCGTTACGCCTGCCAGCAATGCGGGGCGACCTGGCCGAAATGGACCGGGCGCTGCGAGGCGTGCGGGGCGTGGAACAGCCTCGTCGAGGAACTGCCGCGCCAAGGCCCGCCGAAAGGGTTGGGCGGCAAAGGCCGCGGCCGTGCGCTCGATTTCGTCGCCCTCAAAGGGACCAGCGCCGGCCCGGCCCGGCGGTTGAGCGGCATCGCCGAGTTCGACCGCGTCTGCGGCGGCGGCCTCGTCGCCGGCTCGACGATCCTCGTCGGCGGCGACCCCGGCATCGGCAAATCGACGCTCTTGCTTCAGGTCGCGGCGGCCCTGGCCGCGCCGGGCGAACCGTCGGCCTACATCACCGGCGAGGAGGCGATCGACCAGATCCGCCTGCGCGCCGACCGGCTCGGCGTCGGCGATGCGCCGGTGCGCCTGGCCGCGGCGAGCGACGTGCGCGACATCGCCGCGTCGCTCGACGGCGGAGATGCGCCCTCTCTCGTCGTGATCGATTCGATCCAGACCATGTACCTCGACACGCTCGACAGCGCGCCGGGCACGGTCAGCCAGGTCCGCGGGGCGGCACAGGAATTGATCGCGCTGGCGAAGCGGCGCGGCTTCGTTCTGGTGCTGGTCGGCCATGTCACCAAGGAGGGGCTGATTGCCGGCCCGCGCGTGCTCGAGCACATGGTCGATACGGTGCTGTATTTCGAGGGCGAGCGCGGCCACCAATTCCGCATCCTGCGCGCGGTCAAGAACCGCTTCGGCGCCACCGACGAGATCGGGGTGTTCGAGATGAGCGACCGCGGCCTCGTCGAGGTGCCCAACCCGTCGGCTTTGTTTCTCGCCGACCGGGCCGGCGACGACAACGGCGAGGGAAGCGGCGGCGTTGTTGCCGGCTCGGCCGTGTTCGCCGGCATCGAAGGGACGCGGCCGGTCCTGGTCGAGGTGCAGGCGCTGGTGGCGCCCGCGCTGCTCGGCACGCCGCGCCGCGCCGTCGTCGGCTGGGATGCGACGCGCCTCGCCATGATCGCCGCGGTGCTCGATGCGCGCTGCGGCCTGTCGGTCGGCGCCAACGACATCTACCTCAACATCGCCGGCGGATTGCGCGTGGTCGAGCCGGCCGCCGACCTTGCCGTCGCCGCGGCGCTGGTCTCGGCTCTGACCGAGACGCCGGTGCCGGCCGGCGCGGTCGTGTTCGGCGAGATCGGCCTGTCGGGTCGGGTGCGCCCGGTATCGCACACCGAGGCGCGGCTCAAGGAAGCGGCGAAGCTCGGCTTCGCGGAAGCCTGGATGCCGGCGCGGCCCGCGGCCCGCGAGCGCCGGTTGCACGAGAACCTCGCGGCGAGCCCGATCGGGCATCTGAGCGAGCTCGTCGCGCGGCTGGCGCCGCGGCAGCGGCGGCGCGTCCATGCCGCGGCTACAAACCGTGTCGCGGTAGCCGAATGAACCCGCTCGACATCGGCGTCATCGCCGTCATCGCCTTGTCGGCGGTGTTCGCCTTTGCCCGCGGCTTTGTTCGCGAGGCGCTGTCGATCGTCGCCTGGGTCAGCGCCGGCGCGATCACGCTCTACGGCTTCCGGCCGGTCTACGCGCTGGTCGACCCGATGGTGCACAACCCGCTGTTGTCGCAATTGATCGCCGGGCTCGGCCTGTTCATCGGCAGCCTGATCGTGATGACGATCCTGACCAGCATCGTCGCCCGCTCGGTGCGCGCCAGCGCGTTGTCGCCGATCGACCGCACCCTTGGCTTCATCTTCGGGCTGTTGCGCGGCGCCTTTATCGTCTCGCTCGCCTATCTCCTGGTCGATGTCAGCCTGGCGCGCAGCGACCAGCCGAGCTGGGTGCGCGACGCCAAGAGCGCACCCTATCTGCAGCAGGGCGCCGATCTGCTGAAGAGCGTTTTGCCGGCCTCGTTGCAGAGCAAAAGCGCCGATGCCGGCGCCGCCATCCGCGCGGTGACCCCGGCCATCGAGGCCAACGAGGCCTTGCGCGCGCTGGCGACGCCTTCCGCACCGCCGGCCGCTGCCCCGTCCGCCGATCCAGCGCCGACCTACACGCAGAGCGACCGCCGCAGCCTCGACCGCCTGATCGGCAACCAGCATTGACCGAACCGGCCTTGCCACATACTCGCAACATACGGCAAAAGACCCCATATCGAACCGTGTCGGACGGGCAAGGCGAGGATCGCGGATGGTGACGACCGGCCATACCGACGCAGATCATTTTCACGAAGAATGCGGCGTCTTCGGGGTGTTCGGCCATCCCGACGCGGCGGCGTTGACCGCGCTCGGCCTGCATGCGCTGCAGCATCGCGGGCAGGAGGCGGCGGGCATCGTTGCCTATGACGGAGAGCAGTTCAGCGCCCATCGCGGCATGGGCCTGGTCAGCGACAATTTCAGCTCGAAGGAGGTCATCGAGCGGCTGCGCGGCCATGCCGCGATCGGCCATGTGCGCTATGCCACGACCGGCGAGGTGGTGATGCGCAACGTGCAGCCGCTGTTTGCCGATTTCGAGTTCGGCGGGCTGGCGATCTGCCACAACGGCAACCTGACCAATTCCTACCAATTGCGCCGCCAGCTGGTGCGCCGCGGCAGCCTGTTTCAATCGACGAGCGATACCGAAGTCATCATCCACCTGATCGCCACCAGCCTTAAGGAGACCGTGGTCGATCGGCTGACCGACGCGCTGCGTCAGGTCGAGGGCGCCTATTCGCTGGTCGGGTTGTCGCAGGACGCGCTGATCGGATTGCGCGATCCGCTCGGCGTCCGCCCGCTGGTGATCGGCAAGCTGGCCGATGCCTGGATACTCTCCTCGGAGAGCTGCGCGCTCGACATCATCGGCGCCAATTTCGTGCGCGATGTCGAGGCGGGCGAGATCGTCATGATCGGCCCCGGCGGGGTCAAAAGCCTGAAGCCGTTCGACCCGGCGGCGAAGCGGTTCTGCGTGTTCGAGTACATCTATTTCGCGCGACCCGACAGCGTGATGGAGGGGCACAGCGTCTACGAGGCGAGAAAGCGCATCGGCCAGGAGCTGGCGCGCGAGGCCCCGGTCGATGCCGACGTCGTCGTGCCGGTGCCGGATTCGGGGGTTCCGGCGGCGCTGGGCTATGCGGCCGAATCGGGCATCCCGTTCGAGCTCGGTATCATCCGCAACCACTATGTCGGCCGCACTTTTATCGAGCCCACCGACCAGATCCGCCATCTCGGCGTCAGGCTGAAGCACAACGCCAACCGCGCCGACCTCGAAGGCAAGCGGGTGATCCTCGTCGATGATTCGATCGTGCGCGGCACCACCTCGACCAAGATCGTCGACATGGTGCGCCGCGCCGGCGCGCGCGAGGTGCACATGCGCATCTCCAGCCCGCCGACCAGCCATCCCTGCTTTTACGGCATCGCCACGCCGCGCCGCGACCAGCTCCTCGCCTCCCGCTTCGACACCGCCGCAATGGCCGAATTCATCGGTGCCGACAGCCTCGCTTTCGTTTCGATCGAAGGCCTCTACCGGGCGATGGGCGAACCGCGCCGACAGCCCGGCGCGCCGCGCTACTGCGACGCCTGCTTTACCGGCGACTATCCGATCCCCCTGATCGACGCCGAAAACGGCAAGGTGTCGGTGCAGCTTTCCCTGCTTGCCGAGACCGTGTGATCTCCCGCGACATTTCGCTAAGGTTCTGTCTGCCGATGACATGCCGGTAACGCCCGGCATCCGCGGCGGGCGCAATTTCGGCGCAGCTGGAACGATGTTGAAGTGAACGGGGGGAAAACAGATGTCGATCGATACGACCTTCGACCAGGCCGGCGCGGCGCGCCCGTCCCTCACCCGCGTCATCATCGCGGCGACGATCGGCAACGTGCTGGAATGGTTTGATTTTCTGGTCTACGGCTTCTTCGCCCTGACGATCGCGCAGGTATTCTTTCCGGCGCACAACCCGACCGTCTCGCTGCTGTTGACCTTTGCCGCCTTCGGGCTTGCCTACATCGTGCGCCCGCTCGGCGCGGTGGTCGTCGGCACCTACACCGACCGGGCCGGGCGCCGCGCCGGCCTCACCCTGTCGATCGGGCTGATGATGATCGGCACGGTGCTGATGCTGGTGACGCCGGGCTACGCCACGATCGGCATTGCCGCGCCGATCATCATCATCCTTGCGCGCCTGCTGCAGGGGTTTTCGGTCGGCGGCGAATTCGGCAGCGCCGTCACCTTTCTGGTCGAGCATGCGCCCGACCGCAGGGGCTACAGCGCCAGCTGGCAGTGGGCCTCGACCGGGATCATCTCGATCGTCATCTCGCTGTTCGGGGTCGTGTTGACGACGCAGCTCTCGCATCAGCAGCTGGTCGAGTGGGGCTGGCGAGTTCCTTATGTCTTCGGCCTGCTGGTCGGGCCCGCCGGGCTGTACATCCGCGCCCGCATGGCCGAGACGCCGGAGTTTCTGCAAGCCGAAAAGCCGGCGACGGTGCCGATTTCGGAACTGGTACGGCGCCATCCGATCCCGATATTGCTGGCGCTCGGCGCCTCGATCATCTCGAACAGCTCCTATTACCTGCTGCTCTACATCCCGACCTATGGGGTAAGGACGCTGCACCTGCCGGCCTACACCGGGTTCGTCGCGACCCTGGTCGGCGGCGTCATCCTCGCGATCTTCTCGCTGGTCGCCGGACACTACTCAGACAAGATGCCGCGCCCGCGCATCATGCTGGTCACCGCGGTCCTGTTCGTGATAACCGCCTACCCCGCTTTCTACCTGATGGTCGCCTACCCAACCCTGATGTCCTGCATCATCGCCGTCGGCTGGCTGAACCTGGTCAAGTCCGGATATAGCGGCGTGCTGCCGTCGCTGCTGTCCGAGCAGTTTCCGGTCGAGGTCCGGGCGGTCGGCGTGGCCTTCAGCTACAGCATCTCGGTCACGATCTTCGGCGGATTTGCGCCGTTCATCGCGACCTGGCTGATCCATCACACCGGCGACAGCCTGTCGCCGAGCTTCTACCTGATGGCGACGGCGGTCTTGAGCCTGATCGCGCTCGTCGCGGTGCAGCGGCGGTCCCGCGCTCGCGTGGCCCGATGAGCGGCCGTCTCGCCGGCAAGATCGCCCTCGTCACCGGCGCGTCGCGCGGCATCGGCGCCGCGGTCGCCGCGCGCCTGGCCGGCGCCGGCGCGCATGTCGTGCTGGTCGCCCGCACCGTCGGCGGGCTTGAAGACGTGGACGATGCGATTCGCGCCGCCGGCGGCAGCGCCACGCTGGTCCCGCTCGATCTGCGCGATTTCGGCAAGATCGACGACCTGGCGGCGGCGCTCTACCAGCGCTACGGGCGGCTCGACATCCTCGTCGGCAACGCCGCCGAGTTCGGCACGTTTTCGCCGCTCGGCCATATCGAGCCGAAAGCGTGGGACGAGGTTGTCGCGCTGAACCTGACCGCCAATTGGCGGCTGATCCGGGTCATGGATCCGCTGTTGCGGCAGGCCGAGGCCGGCCGGGCAATCTTCGTCACCTGCGCCGTCGGCCATGAGCCGGGCGCCTATTACGGCCCCTACGCGGCCAGCAAAGCGGGGCTCGAAATGATGGTCCGCACCTATGCCGACGAATTGGGCTTGACGCGGGTGCGCGCCAATCTGATCGACCCGGGCGCGACGCGCACCCGGCTGCGCGCCCGCATCTTTCCCGGCGAGAATGCGGACCGATTGCCGCCGCCCGAAAGCGTCGCCGGAGCCTTTCTGCCGCTTGCCGTGCCGGAGTGCGAACACAACGGCGCCATCGTCGCGGTCTCGCCCGATCAGCCGCGGGCGTAGGGGTTGTCGCCCTTGCGCAGCATCATCCGGATCGGCGTACCCGGCATCGCGAAATCCTCGCGCAAGGCGTTGACGAGGTAGCGTCGGTAGGTCTCCGGCAATTCCCCCGGCTTCGAGGTGAACAGCGCAAAGGTCGGCGGTCGCGTGTTGACCTGTGTCATATAGCGCAGGCGCAGCCGCCTGGCCCCGACCACCGGCGGCGGATGCCGCTGCTGGATCATGCCGAGCCAGCGGTTCAGCGACGCGGTCGACAGGCGCCGGTTCCACACCTCATCGGCGGCGACGACCGCCTCCATCAGGGCATCGAGGCCGAACCCGGTAAGCGCCGCGACCGGCACCAGCGCAACGCCGTGCAGTTGCGGCAGTGACGCGGTCATGCGGTCGCGCAATCGCGCCAATGTCGCGTTCGGGTCGGCGACGGCGTCCCATTTGTTGACCGCCAGCACGATCGCCCGCCCCTCGTCGGCGACGAGGTTGGCGATCGTCAGGTCCTGCCGTTCGAGCGGCTGCAGCCCGTCGAGCACCAGGACGACCGTGCCGGCGAACCGTATCGTGCGCAATGTGTCGGCAACCGACAGCTGCTCCAGGCGGCCCTCGACCCGCGCCCGTCGGCGCAGCCCGGCGGTGTCGACGAGGCGGATCGCGCGGCTGCGCCATTGCCACTCGACGGCGATCGCATCCCGGGTCAGCCCGGGCTCCGGCCCGGTCAACAGCCGCTCCTGCCCGATCAGGCGGTTAACCAGCGTCGATTTGCCGACATTGGGGCGGCCGACAATCGCCAGCGCGAGCGGCTTGGCCTGATCGTCCGCCGCCGGTTCGGGCGCGTCGGGTTCGGGGGCAAACGGCGACAGCCGCTCGTAGAGTTCGGCGAACCCTTCGCCGTTTTGCGCCGAAATCGGCACCGGATCGCCGAAACCGAGCCGGTAGGCCTCGCCGAGATCGGCAAGAGCGCCGGATTTCTCCGCCTTGTTGGCGACCAGGACGACCGGCTTGCCGCTCTTGTGCAGCCAGCGGGCAAAGTGCCGGTCGGCCTCGGTGACGCCGGCGCGGGCGTCGAACAACAGCAGCGCGATGTCGGCCGCCGCCAGCGCCGCCTCGGTCTGCGCCCGCATGCGCCCCGGCAAGCTCGCCGGCTCCGCCTCTTCGAGCCCCGCCGTATCGACGATGCGAAAGCGGAGATCGGCGATCCTGCCTTCGCCTTCCCTGCGGTCGCGGGTGACGCCGGGCAGGTCGTCGACAAGGGCCAGCCGCTGGCCGACAAGCCGATTGAACAGCGTCGACTTGCCGACGTTCGGCCGCCCGATGATCACGATTGAAAAGCTCATGGCGAAAAGCTCATGGCCCGCCGCTGCCGCTGAACGGCGACAGCCTGGTCAGCCCTCACCGATAGGCGGAAAGATTGGCGTCGTCGGTCAGCAAATAAAGCGCGTTGTCGGCAATCACCGGCCCGAGATAGCCGCCGGCCGACATCGACATGCGGCCGAGCGGCTGGCCGGTATAGGGCGAGATCGACAGCGCGTCGCCCGAGCTCGACAGCACGATCAGGCGATCGCCGCCCAGCACCGGCCCGGCCCAGAAGATCGGGTCCTCGCGGGCCTTTTCGTCTTCGTAGCGCGGCAGCTGCTCGACCCAGCGGATCTTGCCCTCGTCGCGGGTCAGGCAGGCGACCTCGTTGTCGTTGGCCAATACGTAGACATAGTCGCCCGCGACCCAGGGCCCGTGGCTGCTGGCGATCGGCTGTTCCCACACCTGGTCGCCGTGGCGCAGGTCGATCGCGACCATCCGCCCGCTGTGGCTGATCGCGAACACCCGGTCGCGGTCGATGACCGGCCGGCCGCGAATATCCGCAAGCTCCTGCACCTGGTCGACCGTGCGTGTCGTCGCCAGATTGTCGGACCACACCGGCAGCCCGTTCTCGACCCGCAGCGCGTAGAGTTCGCCCGAGTTGTAGGCGGCCAAGACGATTTCGCCCTCGACCGTAGGGCTGGCGCCGCCCAGCAGGCCGGCGGTCTCGGGAATGCCGTTATGCGTCCACAGCCGCCTGCCGTCGTCGGCGGCCAGCACGACCAGCTCGTTTTCGACCGTCACCGCGAATACCCTGCCGTCCGCCACGGTCGGCGGGGCATGCACCGGCGCATCGACGGGCTTGCGCCAGATCACCTTGCCGTTGGCGGGGTCGAGCGCCGACACCTCGGCATAGCCGGTCGCCACGTAGAGGCGGTCCTTCCAGAACGCCGGGCCGCCGCCGAAGGCGCTGCCGCGGTCGCCCTTGGGCTTCAGATCGACCTGCCAGATGACCTTGCCGTTGCCGGCGCCGACGGCGCTGACCTGGGTCCCACCATCCATGGTAAAGACGACGTTGTTGGCGACGACCGGCTGCGACATCACCCGCCGGTAGCGCGAGCTGCCGTCGCCGACGCTGGTCTCCCACGCGCGCGTCAGCGTCGGCGACAAGGCCAGATGGTACATCGCATGGTCGGGATAGCCGCCGGGTTCGGGCCACGCGGCGTTGACCACCGGGCGCGGCAGGGTGACCGCGGTCTTGGCGATGTTCGGGTCCGGAACCAGCCGGCGGTCGAGCCCGAGCACCGAAATGCGTTCGCCCGGCAACGGGGCCTTTTTCGGGCCGTTGAACAAGCCGCACCCGGTCTCGGTCAACGACGCGAGCAACAGCACGGCAAAGTCTCGTCGATTCATGCGGGAGCGGCTTGTCTAGGGCGGTATCCGATCAGATCGCGGCAATCGTCATGCCGCCCCCGGAACGCCGGCAGCGCGGCCGTCCGGAGGTGACCCCATCCGAGGCGGCAGTGAGGCGATGCGACACGTCTCGCAGATGCCCGGACCCAGTCCGGGCATGACGAGGGGTACAAGTGTGGGCATGACGAAGGGTAAAGGTGCTTCAACATAAACGGACCACACTCTAGGGCGCCAATGCCGATGCCATCTCCGCGGCGTGGGCACGCAGCCCCGCGGGTGCGGTGAGGTCGTCGGCGAGCTTTTTATAGACGGCGAGGGCGGTCTTCTTGTCGCCGGCCTTGAGCTCGGCGGCGGCGGTCAGCGACAAGGCGCTCGCCCGCCACGGCTGGCCGCTCTCGGTCAACGGGGCAAGCCGGGCGATCGCAGCCTTCGGTCCAGTGTCGGGCAGTGCCTGCATCACCGACAGCAGGGTTGCCAGCTGGCGGAATTCAGGGCCGGCATCAGATGATTTTGCGATCGCGTCATAGATCGCGATGGCGCCGGCGCGGTCGCCCGACTTGGCCAGCAGACCGGCCCGCTCGAACTGCGCCAAGAGTGCAAAACCGCCGCCGCCCTGGGCGATTTCCGCGAACATCCTGGCCGCATCCTTGTCCTTGCTCTGGCCGATCAAGGACAGCGCGCCGGAGTACTGGACCGAGGCTGCCCTGCGCTGGTTCGCCAGGTGATCGCGCCAGGCCACGACCCCGCCGGCAATTACCAGCACCACGGCCACGGCGATGATGATGTACCGGCCGTAACGTGACCACAGCTTCAACAGGTTGTCGCGGCGGAGCTCGTCCTCGATCTCGCGGAAAATATCGCTCACACGCCCCCCGGGCCGCCCTGGTTGAAGCGCGGCTACCATACCGGCTCCGCTGGGGCGACGCAAACCGCGCCGCTCCGGGCGGCAACCGGCCGCACTCGTACAGCGTCGTCGCAAACCGATTCCGCCGCGGCGGAAAGTGACCTGGACGGTCCCGGCGAAATGGTCAACAGTGCGCGGTTGCGGAAATCGGCGGCAGACGGGCGATGAACGGAAAGAGCGCAAAAATCTTGCCTTTGAAGGATTTTCGGGCGAGGCGCCAGACCCTGTATTTCAGCCGCGCCGAACTGAACCAGCTGCTCGGCCTCTACAGCCGCAACGTCGCGCGGGGCGTGTGGCGCGATTACGCGATCGACCACCGCGATGGCATCGCGCTGTTCTCGGTCTTCCGGCATACCCAGGAAGGCGCCACCTACACGATCGCCAAATCGATGCGTGCCGGGGCGGTGGAATTTATGGTTCTGTGCGGCCGCCAGCGCCTGCGCGCCGCCGGCAGCCTGGCCGAGGCGCTCGAGTATTTCCGCACCAGCCTGACCGTGATCCCGGCCGCGTCAGGCTGAGCTATCTGGGGCGCCGTGCCGGCAACATGCGCTCGAAGATGCCGTCGTCACGAACGAATCGGTGGATCAGCGCCGCGGCGATGTGCAGCGTTACGAACAGATAGACCAGAAACTGGCCGGCAAGGTGCAGTGCGATCGCGATCTGCGACAGCCGGCCGCTTTCGCCGATCAGCGGCGGGACCGCGACGATGCCGAACAGACTGACCGAATGTCCGGCCGCGGCCGCATTTACATAACCCGAAACCGGCATCCCCAAGAGCAGCAGATACAGCACGACATGGTTGGCGCGGGCGAGAAACGCCGTGACCGGGCCGAGGCTCGGCCGCAGCCGCGGCGGCGGATGGCGCCAGTGCCACCACGCCTGAAACGCCATTGTCGCCAGGACCGTCAGCCCAATCGAGCCGTGCAACAGCAGGATCAGCGCACGCCGTGAGCCGCCGAGCGGCGCCGCCGGCACCGCCAGGCCGAGCGCGACGACGGCGGCGACCAGGACCGCGACGGCCCAGTGCAAACCGATCGCGACGGGATCGTAGCGACCGGGCGCGGTTTCGGGAGCGGCGGCCGCGCGCACCGGGCTCAGCCGCGGCCGGCGAAATGCGCTTCCGCCCGGGCCAGAAGGCACCATGCCTCCATCAGCGTCAGCGCCGTGTCGATTAGGGCAAGGCTCTCGGTCGACGAGGGCTCGGCAGCGGCCTCGGCAGTGAGGGCGGAAGCGGTCGCCGCCTCGCAATCGGCCCGCAAGGCGCGGATCGCCGCGGCCGCTCCCGCGAGCGACAACACCGCCGCATAGGCCCGGTCGAGCGACGGCCGCAGCGCCTCGAGCCGTCGGGCGAGGTCGTCGCGCAGGATTTCGGCAAGGCCGCTGTGCGCCGAATCGTCGAATTCCGCCAGCCGCGTCATCGCGCTTTCGGCGGCGGCAACGGTGTCGGCGGTCGTCTCGTCGCGAAGCTGCGGCGCGATCGGCGCGGGCGCGCCCGGCATCGGGCGGCGCCGCAGCATCAGGCTGTGGATCGCATTCAGCACAAGGCGCCAGGACGGCGATTCGAGCGGCCGGTAATGGCGCAACGTGTCGGCCATCACCGCCTCGCCGCGGACCTTCAGGTAACGCGCCACATAGGCGTCGAGGGCGATGTATTTGCGCACGAGATCGCCCATTTCGGGATTGGCCGAAAACAGCACGGCGCGGCCGCGCCGCCCTTCCGCCCGCAAGATCCCGGCATGCCCGGCCAATTCGTGGCGAAAGACCTCGGCATTGAGCGGGTTGTCGACAAACAGGCGGCCCGGCATGACCAGCCGATCGAAGGTCGCCGCCGCCGACACCGAGCGGTCGAGTTCGTTGTAAACGGGGCCGTGGTAGTACGGCATTTCCAGGGTCGGCGGGCAGCCGAAACCGATGCTGTCGCCGTGCAGCCGCAGGCTGACGACGCCGACTCCGGTGCGCAGGTATTCGTGGGTGTATTGCGGCCGCACCGGCGCCGTTCCGGCCCATCCCGGACGCCCGGACGACAGGTAGAACGCGCCGCCGGACGACGCCACCGCGGCGCCGCCGGCGGCAAGAAAGGCGCGCACCCCGGCGTCCGCGCCGGTGACGCCTTCGGTCGCGTCGAGCCCCCAGATCGCCTGCCCGGCCGGAAGGACGACAAGGTCGGCGGCGGAAAGCCGGCCCGCGGCGATCGCCGCGCCGTCGACCAGTTCGATATCGAAGCCGAGCCGTGCCAGCGCCATCGCGTAATACGCGAAGGACGGAAAGGCGGAGGCCGTGCCCGCCAACAGCGCGATGCGCGGCGGGGCCAGCGCCACCGCACCGTCCGGCATCGGCCCGCGCCAGCGCGAGGTCGTGACGCCGAACCCGGCCAGCAGGGTCTCGATCGCCGGGGCGGCGTCGCACAGATAGTCGCCGCGCTCGTAAGTGGGCCCCGCCTCGCCGAGCCACCATACCGGCATGCCGCGCGCAGCGAGCCGGTTGACCGCCAATGGCAGGTCGAAACCGTCGAGATTATGGCGCCAGGCGAGGTAGAGCAGCATCGAATTTCGCCCCGGCTGCGCCGGCAGGCCGCCGCCTACCGCGGAAACGCCACCTCGACTGCACCGAGCCGCCCGTAATCGGCGCGAATCCGCACGCCAGGCTCGGTGAAGACCAGGCCAGTATGGGTGCCGGTGGTGACGAACATGCCGGCCGCCGCGCCGCCGCGCTCGCTGACGGCATGATTGACCGCCGCGGTCAGCAACTCGGCCGGGTCACCGGCGCGCAGCCCGGTACATTCGGCGAAATCCTTGCCGTCCGCGCTCACCGCGATCGGCGGATGCGCGAGGTCGAGCCCTTCCCAGCCCGAGGCGGCGGCGCCGTAAACCAGCGCGCCGTTCGAGAAATTGTCGGCGAGCACCTGCAGCCGGTCGAGCGAGCGGAAATCGCGGTAGCGCGAATCGACAACCTCGATCGTCGGATGCAGCGAGGCGACGGCCAGCACCTCGGCGCGGCTGTACGGCAGCGCGCGGCGCGGCAGTGCCTGGTTGAGGCGAAAGCCGATCTCGCACTCGATTCCGATCACGTGAAAGCCGCCGGCCGGCAGCGAAGCCGGGCTGGCATGGATTTTCGAGGCGTAGATAGGGGCACAGAAATACCCACCGCCCGGCGAGATGCCGACCTTCCAGCCGCCGAAACTCTCGCCGAGGCGGCGTGCGACGGCATCCTGGATCGCATAGGAATCGGCCTCGGATTGCGGGCGCGCCGCCTCGGGCAGCGCGGCAATCGGGTTTCCTCTGCGGGCGCCAACGAGCGCTGCGGCGGCGTTGTCGATCTGTTCGGGGGTCATGTCGGCCTCCTTAATACGGCTCGGATCATCAATCGTCGTCGCCCGCGATCCCGCAAACGTCCTGCCGGGCCGGCCGGTTGTCCGGGGAAGGGTTCGGTCCAATGTCGTCCCGCGCCTAGGCTGGCTTCCTGTCGGCGCGAACGATGATAGTCAAATCGGGCGCAGCGATCACGCCGAGCCGAGAAATTCGAGCGCGGCGGCGACGCCGCCCGGCTTGTGCGGGATGCCGGCGCGGTGCAATCCCATCTCGACGCCGCACAGCGTGCCGCACAGCATCAGATCGTTGAAATGGCCGAGATGGCCAATGCGGAAAACCCTGCCCCTGACCTTGCCGAGCCCAGTGCCGAGCGACATGTCGAACACATTGAGGATGGTCTCGCGCAGGCGGTCGGCATCGAACCCGTTGGGCACCGTCACCGCGGTCAGGCTGTTCGAATATTCGCGCGGATCGGCGCACAGCACTTCGAGCCCCCAGGCGGCGACGGCGCGGCGCGTCGCCTCGCCGTGGCGCGCGTGGCGGCCGAACACCGCCGGCAGCCCCTCTTCGTCGAGCAGCATCGTCAGCGCCTCGCGCAATCCGAACAGCAGGTTGGTGCCGGGGGTGTACGGGAAGAAGCCGGTATGCCCGGTCTCCAGCATCGCCTGCCAGTCCCAGTACGAGCGCGTCAGCTTTGCCGATTTCGCAGCGTCGAGCGCCTTCGCCGACACCGCGTTGAAACCGAGGCCGGGCGGCAGCATCAGCCCCTTCTGCGAGCCGGCGACGGTGACATCGACACGCCACTCGTCGTGCCGGTAATCGATCGAGGCCAGCGAGGAGATCGTGTCGACCATCAGCAAGGCCGGATGCTGCGCCTCGTCGATGGCGGCGCGGATCGCCGGGATGCGGCTGGTGACCCCGGTCGAGGTTTCGTTGTGGACGACGCATACCGCCTTGATGCTATGCGCGCGGTCGGCGGCGAGCACCTCGGACACCTGGGCCGGGTCGACCCCGCGGCGCCAATCGCCGGGCACGAACTCGACATCGAGGCCGAGCCGCGCTGCCATCTGCCGCCACAGCGTCGCGAAATGGCCGGTCTCGAACATCGCCACGCGGTCGCCCGGCGACAAGGTGTTGACTAGCGCCGCCTCCCACGCGCCGGTGCCGGAAGACGGGTAGATCACGACGGTGCCGTCGGTCTGAAACACCCGCTTCATCCCGGCGATGATCTCTCTGCCGAGCGCGCCGAATTCCGGCCCGCGATGGTCGGTCGTCGGCATCGCGATCGCGCGCAGGACCCGATCCGGCACGTTGGTCGGGCCCGGAATCTGCAGAAAGTGGCGGCCGGTATGGGCGGGAGCGGTGTTCTTCATAGGGCGTGGTCCAACCGAAACGGGCGCATACCTATACGCGCGATTACCGGCGCGGCGAAGCAATCTTGCGCCGCGCCGGCTGTTTTCGCCGCCGGCCCCGATTCAGCGGGCAATCGCCTCCAGCTCGAGGTTGTTGGTGCGCGGCCCCAACAGCGCCACCGACACGATCACCACGGCCATACAGAAGGCGACGAAGACGAACACGCCGGGCACGCCGAAATGGCGCAGGAAGAACGCCACCATGAACCCGACGAGGATGCCGCTGAGCCGGCTCCACGAATAGACGAAGCCGACGGCGCGGGCGCGAATTCGCGTCGGGTACAACTCGGCCTGGTAGTTGTGCAGCGAATAGGCGAGCCACCCGGTCGAGGCCGCCAGCACCGCGCCGACCGCCATCAACCGGCCGGGCCCGCTCTGCTGGGCAAAGGTCAGACCGAACACGGCGATCGCCAGGCACGACAGGCACACCGACCATTTGCGTTCGAGCCGGTCGGCGAACAGCATGACCAGAAACGGCCCGAGCATGCCGGCGAGCTTGATGACGAAGCCGTATTCGAGACTTTGGGTGATGTGGATGCCCTTGGCGATCAGCAGGGTCGGGACCCAGGCGAAAAACCCGTAGAACCCGACGGTCTGGAAAAAATTGAACAGCATCAGCATGATCGTGCGGGTGCGGTAGCGCGGGCTGAAAATCTCGGCGAGCGTCCCCTTGCGCTGGTCCTGCACCTGCGGACGGCCCGGCGGCGGCAGCGGCCCGCCGAACTCGGCGGCGATCTTGGTCTCGATCGCGGCCATGACCCGCTCGGCCTCTGCGATCCGGCCTTGCTGGGCGAGCCAGCGCGGGCTTTCGGGCAGGCCAAGCCGGACCCACCACACCAGGATCGCGCTCGCCGCGCTGATGATCACCACCCAGCGCCAGCCATCGACCCCCAGCGGCGCGTGCGGCACCAGTTGCCAGGCGAGGAAATAGGCGAACGGGCCGGATACCGAGCTGATGCCAAGCAGAAATGCGAAGGCCTTGCCGCGGGCCGCTTTCGGGATCAGTTCCGAAAGGTAGGCATCGACGGTGACCAATTCGATGCCGAGCCCGATCGTGCTGATGAACCGCCACAGGTTCATCCCGTCGGCAGTGCTCTGAAATGCCATGATGAAGCTGCCGATACCGTACCACAGCAGCGCGAACCCGAAGATCGTGCGCCGGCCGAAGCGGTCGGCAATATGGGAGAAGACCAGCGCGCCGACGAACATCCCGGCGAACAGGGCGCCGATGAAGCTGGCCAGCCCGGTCAATCCGAAAAAGCTCACCGTTGTCGCAGTCAGAATCTTGGCCTTGAACAGGCCCGGCGCCAAGGTCGCGGCCAGTTCGAGAGCCAGCGCATCGAAAAATCCGCCGAGCGACACCAGCAATGCCATGATCCAGACCGTTCGCGTCATCGGCAATCGGTCGAGACGCGCAGTCAACACTTCCGCTGGCGAGGCCGTCGCGGTTCCGTTAAGCGCATCCGTATAGGTGGTTGCGGTCATCGGTTGCGTTCACTCCCAAAACGGTTCTTTTTCGCACCGGCACTTCAGGTACCGTGCTGTCAGCAAGGCGCATTGCCGGCGCCATTGCAACCACAATCAGCGGTGACGGTGCACCCGAGACGCCACGGCAACCCGAAAGTTCCGAGTTTTATCAGTGGTTTAAAGGCGCCGCCCTCGGCGCAGCGCAACCTGCCCGGCAAGGGTGTCGATAACGGCCGGCGCGGTGTGAAGAACGTCCGGGTCTGGCGCCGAGGCGCGGCGGCACGCGCCACCGCGGAGGCGGCCGCCGACCGACCGGCGGAAAAATCTCAACACCGTCCGCGGGGCCGCCGCGAAGCGGCGACGCTAGGCCAGCCCGTAGAGCCTGGCCGCGTTGTCGTGGGTCAGCTTGCGGCGCAGCTCCGGAGGCAAATTCGCCATCTGTCGCTCGATCGCCTCGCGCGAGTGCGGCCACACGCTGTCCGGGTGCGGGTAGTCCGACGCCCACAAGAGATGCCCGTCGCCGAAGAACGGGATCAGCGACATCGCCACGTAATCCTCCTGGAAGGTGGCGTAGATCTGGCGCTTGAACAGCTCCGAAGGCTTGGTTTCGAGTTCGATCCCGCCCTTGTCGGCCCAGAAATCCTTGGCCTCCCACAGCCGCCAATGACGGTAGTCGAGCTCCTGCATCAGCCACGGCAGCCAGCCGGTTCCGGCCTCGGCCATCACCATTTTCAGCTTCGGGTGGCGTTCGAGGATGCCCCAGGCGAACAGATCGACAAACGGTTCGAGAAAATTGGCCATGAAGAACTTGGTGTTCTCGAACACGCTGGCGGCGCGGCCGACGACGCGGCTGCCGGGCTTGCCGACGAACACGGTGATGTGCCACGACAGGATGATCCCGGTCTGTTCGAGCGCCGCCCACAGCTTGTCCCATGCCGGGTCGTCGAGCTTCGGGTCGATGTTGGCGATCATCAAGGTGACCTGCCGCACCCCGCCCTTGGCCGCCAGGCGCAGCAGCTCTTCGGTCGCCCCGTCCGGGGTCTCGGGCAGCATCGGCACGCCGATCAGGCGGTCGGGCGCGGCCTGGCAGAATTCCATCAGCCAGTCGTTGTAAACCCGGTAGCAGGCGACGCGCAGCACCGGGTCATCGGTGCTGATCTGAAAGATCGGGCCGAAGATGACCTGGGTCTGCACCCCGTCGCGGTCCATGTCGGCAAGGCGCAGCTCGGCCACCGCCGGCCGGCGCGCGCTCTGGTCGTAGATGCCGCCGCGGTCGAAGGCGTTATAGAGCGGCTTGACCGCCCTGGCATCGCCGGTCTCGGGCCTTTTTCCGCCCCAGCTGCCCCAGACCTTGCCGTCGCAGAGCCACACCGCCTGGCCGTCGCGCTCTTCGATGCGCGGCGCGCGGGCGCGCAACGACGCCGGCAGGCGGGTCGTCCACAAATCCGCCGGCAATTGCCCCAGATCCATGTGGTCGTCGCAAGAGATCAGCTGGTTCGCCATGATCGCCTCCGCTCGAAACGCCCGGCCGCGATCGTGATCCATTTTGCCGGCCCCGTCGAGGGCGCGGCGCCGCTACTCGCGCGCCGGCGGCGTGCCCCAGATGTCGAGGGCATATTCGGCGATCGTGCGGTCGGCGGAAAACCAGCCGACCCGGGCGATGTTCATGATGCTGGCGGCGTTCCACCGCTGCGGTTCCCGCCACAACCGGTCGAGCGCCGCCTGGGTCGCGCGATACGCGGCGAAATCGGCGGCCACCATATAGCGGTCGGCGTAGCGCAGCGGGTCGGTCAGGCCGGTAAATCGGCCGCCGTCGCCGCCGGAAAAGGCGCCGCTTTCGATCGCCGCGATGGTCTCGGCCAGGACCGGCGATGCGGCAATCGCCTCGCCCGCGTCGAGGCCGTTGCAGTGGCGCTCGGCGACCTCTTCGGCGCGCAAGCCGAAAATGAAGATGTTGTCATCGCCGACCCGCTCGCGGATTTCGATGTTGGCGCCGTCGAGCGTGCCGATGGTCAAGGCGCCGTTCAGCGCCAGCTTCATGTTGCCGGTGCCCGAGGCCTCCATCCCCGCCGTCGAAATCTGTTCCGATACGTCGGCGGCGGGGATGATCAGCTCGGCCAGGCTGACATTGTAGTTGGGGATGAACACGAGTTTGAGGCGGTCGCGGGTCAACGGGTCGTCGTTGATCGTCTTGGCCATGTCGTTGGCCAGTTTGATGATCAGTTTGGCCCGCACATAGCTCGGCGCCGCCTTGCCGGCGAAGATTTTCACCCGCGGCACCCAATCGCGCTCGGGACAGGCGCGGATCGCATGATAGCGGGCCGCAACGTCGAGCAGGTTCAGCAGCTGCCGCTTGTATTCGTGGATGCGTTTGATGTGGACATCGAACAGCGCCTCGGGATCGATCTCCAGCCCCAGCTCTTCCATCACATGACGGGCGAGCGCGCCCTTGTTGGCGCGTTTCACCGCGGCAAGCCGGCGCTGCACCTCGGCATCGCCGGCAAACGCCGCGAGCCGCTCGAGCGCCGCAGGATCGTCGATGACGACATCGCCGCAGATCTCGCGCAGCACCCGGGTCAGACCGGGATTGGCCTGGTGCAGCCAGCGGCGAAAGCTGATCCCGTTGGTCTTGCTGACGATGCGTTCGGGGTAGAGCGCGTGGAGCCGGCTGAACACCGTCTTGCGCATCAGCTCGGTATGCAGGGCGGAGACACCGTTGATCCGGTGCGAGCCGATAAAGGCGAGATAACCCATGCGCACCCGCCGCTCGCCGCCGTCGTCGATGACCGACAGCGCGGCAAGCGAGCCGCTATCGCCCTGCCCCTGCCGGCGCGCCGCGTCGAGATGCTCGGCGTTGATCCGGTAGATGATGTCGAGGTGGCGCGGCAGCAGCCGTTCGAACAGCTCCACCGGCCAGGTCTCCAGCGCCTCCGGCAGCAATGTGTGGTTGGTGTAGGAAAAGGTCCCGACCGTCGTCCGCCAAGCCTGGGCCCAGGTCATGTGGTGAACATCGACCAGGAGGCGCATCAATTCGGCGATCGCGATGCTGGGATGGGTATCGTTGAGCTGGATCGCCGCCCGTTCGGGCAGCAGGGTCAGGTCGCTGTACAATTCGAGGTGGCGCCTGACGATGTCCTGCAACGACGCCGAGACGAAGAAATATTCCTGGCGCAGCCGCAATTCGCGGCCGGCCGGCGTGTTGTCGCTGGGATAGAGGACCTTTGACAGCGCCTCCGCGCGCGCCTGCTCGGCCAGGGCGCCGACGTAATCCCCATCGTTGAACACATCGAGGCGGAGCGGGTCGACGGCGCGGGCCGACCACAGCCGCAGCGGGTTGACCTGCCGGCCCCGCCAGCCGACGACCGGCGTATCGTAGGCCACGGCCTCGACGATCTCGTCCGGCTTCCACACCGGGTGCGTGCCGGCTCCCTCCTCCAGGCGGCCGCTGTAATGGACCGCGTAGACCCGTTCAGACCGGACGAATTCCCACGGGTTTCCGGCGGCCAGCCAATTCTCCGGATGTTCCTCCTGGTGGCCGTCGCGGATGACCTGGCGAAACAGGCCGAAATCGTAGCGGATGCCATAGCCGCAGGCCGGGATGCCCAGCGTCGCCATGCTCTCCATCAGGCAGGCGGCGAGCCGGCCGAGGCCGCCATTGCCGAGCGCGGCGTCGGGCTCGGCCCGGCGGATTTCGTTGAGGTCGACGCCGAGATCGCCCAGCGCTGCCGCAACGGTGTCGCCGAGGCGCAGGTTCTCGACCACATCGGCGAACAGGCGGCCGATCAGGAATTCGAGCGACAGGTAATAGACCCGCTTGCGGCCCTCGGCCTGGCTCGCATGCTCGGCCGCCAGCCAGCGGTGGATGATGCGGTCGCGCAGCGCCAGCGCGGTGGCAACGAACCAGTCGCGCTTGGTCGCGGCGGCCGCGTTGGTGCCGACCGCCAAGGTCAGCTTGGCGAGGACGCTGGCCTTGAACTCGTCGATCTCGGCGGCGTCCGGAACGCTGTCGCGAATCGGCGCCGGCCGTACCGATTCGCCGCGCGCGGCGACCGCCCGGCTGGGCCCACCCTGAATCAGATCGGATATATCGTTGGGCATCCTAGAGAAACTTGCTGACGAGATCCGGCGCGGCAACGCAGCATCCACATCCATGATTCCAGTATAGAGCGCGAAGGTTGATGTCGTATTAGCATTAGCCCCGAAGCGTTAGTCCGGCCGATGCGCGGCTCAGACCGTCGGGGACCAGGTGCCGGCGGCCGGCTGCGCTTCGTCGCCGCCCGGCCAAGGCGGCGATGTCGCGCCGAGAATGTCGAGCGGCTCGCCGCCGTCGTTGCGGAACTGGAACGCCGCCCCGGTCGGGATCGTCAACGACACGCCGGGAGCCAGCGCGGCAATCTCTTCATCGTCGCCGAGCCGGCGCCAGATCCGCCCGTGCCCGGCGACGACGTACCAGACCTCGGCCACCGTGCGGTGCGCGACGGGCCGGGAAACCGCGGCCGGCGGCAACGTGAACAGAGCGGTGCTGGCGCCGGGCAGCGCGCACAGGATGCGCACCGTGGAGCCGTCCGGCGCGGCGACCCGGGGCGCATGATCGATTTGCCTCGTATCCCAAGCGGTTGCCGGCATATTGTTGGCTCCCCGACGTGTCGTTACGGGCAAACCGGGAGCGCCCGGTCACGGATAGCGGCTTTCGCCGGTGCAACACGCAATTTGCTGCGAGCGACCACCATGCCTCTCGACAATCCGGCCCCATCGCGCCTCGAACAACGGCTGCGCCGAGAAACCCGAGGCGAGGTTCTGTTCGACCGGTTCAGCCGCGGCCGCTACAGCACCGATGCGTCGGTCTATCAGATCGAACCTCTTGGTGTCGTCGTACCAAAAGCGCGTGAAGATGTCGCAGCGGCGCTGCAGATCGCCCGCGACGAGGGGGTGCCGGTATTGCCGCGCGGCGGCGGCACCTCGCAATGCGGCCAGACCGTGGCCCGCGCCCTTGTTATCGATTGCAGCAAATACATGCACAAGGTGGTTTCCCTCGATCTCGAAAACCGCCGCGTGCGGGTTGAGCCGGGCGTCGTGATGGAGCGGCTCAACCAGTCGCTGCGCCGCCACAAATTGTGGTTTCCGGTCGACGTGTCGACCGGCGACCGCGCCACGATCGGCGGCATGACCGCCAACAACAGCTGCGGCTCGCGCTCGATCCGCTACGGCAACATGGTCCACAATGTGCGTGCGATCGACGCGCTGTTGGCCGACGGCACCGCAGCGCGTTTCGCCGAGGTACCCGGCAATTTCGACGAGAGTGTGGCGCCCGAGCGCTACCGCGACCTGGTGCGCGAGATGCGCGACCTGCACCGGCGCGAGGCCGACGAGATCAAGGCGCGCTTTCCGAAACTGCTGCGCCGGGTCGGCGGCTACAACATCGACATGATCGGCCCGGATAACTCCACCGGGGGCCACAACATGGCCCATCTGCTGGTCGGCTCCGAAGGCACCCTCGCCTTCTTCAACGAGATCGAGCTCGACCTCCAGCCGATCCCCCCGCACCGGGTCCTCGGCATCTGCCATTTCCCCAGCTTCTACAAGGCGATGGAGGCGCCGCAGCACATCGTCAAGCTGGGCCCGAGCGCGGTCGAGCTGGTCGATCGGACGATGATCGAATTGTCGCGCGAAAACCCGGTGTTCCGGCCGATCGTCGATCGCTTCGTCAGGGGCGAGCCCGAGGCGATCCTGTTGACCGAGTTCGCCGGCGACGACGCGGCGGACAATTTGCGCCGGCTCAAGGCGCTGGTCGAGCTGATGGGCGATCTCGGCCATCCCGGCGCGGTCGTCGAGGCGACCGACCCGGCGTTCCAGAGCGCCATCTGGAACGTGCGCAAGGAAGGGCTCAACATCATGATGTCGATGAAGGGGGACGGAAAACCGATCTCCTTTATCGAGGATTGCGCGGTCCGGCTCGAAGACCTTGCGGATTACACCGACCGGCTAACCCAGGTCTTCCACCAGCACGGCACCTACGGCACCTGGTACGCGCACGCCTCGGTCGGCTGCCTGCATGTGCGCCCGGTGCTCAACCTGAAGCAGGAGCTCGACGTCAAGAAAATGCGGGCGATCGCCGAGGCGGCGTTCGCGATGGTGCGCGAATACAAGGGCTCGCATTCGGGCGAGCATGGCGACGGTCTGGTGCGCTCGGAGCACCATGAGGCGATGTTCGGGCCGCGCATCGTCCGCGCCTTCGAGGAGGTCAAGGACCGGTTCGACCCCGAAGGGCGGTTCAACCCGGGCAAGATCGTCCGCCCGACCAAGATGGACGACCGCAGCCTGTTCCGCTTCAAGCCCGGCTATCGCCAGATCCCGCTCGACAGCGTGCTCGACTGGTCGGAATGGGGCGGCTTCGCCGGCGCCGCCGAGATGTGCAACAACAACGGCGCCTGCCGCAAATCCGACCCCGGCGTGATGTGCCCGTCCTACCGCGCGACCGGCGACGAGCAGCACCTGACCCGCGGCCGCGCCAACACGCTGCGGCTGGCCCTGTCGGGGCAGCTCGGGCCGGACGCGCTGACCTCGGATGCGATGCGCGAGACGATGGAATTGTGCATCTCGTGCAAGGGCTGCCGCCGCGAATGCCCGACCGGCGTCGACATGGCCAAGATGAAGATCGAGTTCCAGCACCACTACAAGGCCCGGCACGGGCTGTCGCGCCGCGACCGGCTCGTCGCCTACCTGCCGCGCTATGCGCCCCATGCCGCGCGTCTCGGGCCGCTCCTCAATCTGCGCAGGCCGGGCGGCGTGCTGGCGCGGCTTGGGGAGCGGCTGTTTGGCCTCAGCGCTCAGCGCGCCCTGCCCCGATGGTCGGCACAGCCCTACCGCGGCGCCGTTGCTTCCGGCGACGGGCCGGAGGTGCTGCTGCTCGTCGATACCTTCAACCGCTATTTCGAGCCGGAGAACGCCCGCGCCGCCGAACGCGTCTTGACCCGCGCCGGCTATCGGGTCGTCACCCCCGAGCCGGCGGTCGGAAGGCCGCTGTGCTGCGGGCGCACCTTTCTCGCCGCCGGCCTTGTCGAGGAGGCGCGCGCCGAAGCGCGGCGCATGCTTGATGCCCTGGCGCCGCACGTCAGCGCCGGCACCCCGGTCGTCGGGCTCGAACCGTCATGCCTGTTGACCTTGCGCGACGAGTTTCCGTCATTGCTGCCCGGCGCCGAGACGAAGGCGCTGGCCGGGCGGGCGCGGCTTTTCGAAGAGTTCATCGCCGACGAGTGCGCCGCCGGCCGCTTCAACCTGATGCTGGCGCCCTTGCCGGGGAAAAAGGCGCTGCTGCACGGCCATTGCCACCAGAAGGCCTTTGCCACGGTCGGTGCCGCAGTCAAGGCGTTGCAGCTGATCCCCGACCTTGCGGTGGAAACCTTCGATTCGACCTGCTGCGGCATGGCCGGCGCCTTCGGCTACGAGGCCGAGCATTACGAGATGTCGCTGAAGATCGGCGAGTTGGGGGTGTTGCCGAAGATGCGCAACGCCGCCGCCGACACGATGCTCGCCGCCTGCGGCACGAGCTGCCGCCACCAGATCGCCGACGCCGCCGGCCGCGAGGCGCGCCACATCGTCCGCCTGTTGGACGAGGCGTCGGATTTGAGGTAGAGCCGCCATGCCGTTTGCCGATCGGCCTGCCCTCCCCGCCCGCGCGCAGGCCCTGATCGATTTCTGGTTCGGGGCGCCGAAGCATCCGGACCGGCTGCGTCACCGTCAGATCTGGTTTCGCAGCACACCGGAATTCGACGCGGCGGTGCGTGCCGAATTCGCCGCCGACCACGAGGCCGCCATCGCCGGCGCGCTCGCCGATTGGGAAAGTGGCGCCGAATGCGCGCTCGCCCTGGTCATGCTGCTCGACCAGGTGCCGCGCAACATCTTCCGCTCGACCCCGCGCGCCTTCGCCAGCGATGCGCAGGCCCTGGCGACGACGCGACGCGCGCTGGAGCGCGGTTTCGATGCGGCGGTGCCGGCGGCGTGGCGGCTGTTCTTCTATATGCCGTTCGAGCACAGCGAAGCGCTCGCCGACCAGCAGCGCGGCATTGCCCTGTTGGAGGCGCTGCCGCCGGTTCTGGGCCGTCCCGGCGACGGGCACATGTCGCGCCGTCATCTCGACATCATCGCGCGCTTCGGCCGCTTTCCGCACCGCAACCCGATCCTCGGCCGGGTCTCGACCGCCGAGGAGCTGGCCTTCCTCGATGAATGCGACCTGCGTTTCGGGCAACCCTTCTCCGGCTGAAGGAGCACCGCCATGGCCATCACCGATATCAGCGTCACCGACATCCTGACCTTCGCCGATGGCCACGAATTCGGGGCGGCGGGCGCGTATGTCCGCATCAAAGGCATCGCGCGCGGCATGCTCGACCCCGCCGCGCCGGCCAATGCCGGCATCGTCGATCTCGACCTCGCGCCGAAGAACGCCAAGGGCCTCGTCGAATACGCCACCGATTTCGACATCCTGCGGCCGAAGGAGCCGCTGCGCGGCCCCGGCATTCTCGTCTACGACGTGCCCAACCGCGGCTCGAAGCGCATCTTCAACCTGCTCGACGACATTCCCGCCAACGATCCGGCCCGCACCAACGACCCCAAGACCGTGGCGGATGCCGGGCTCGGATTCTGCCTCGGCCGCGGCTATTCGCTGGTGTGGTCGGGCTGGGACCCCGGCGCGCCGCGGGCCAATGCGGGGCTCGGGGCCGAGTTTCCCGCCGCGCTGGAAAATGGGAAGCCGGTGATCAGCCGCATCCGCGACGAGTTTCATTTCGGCACCCGCGCGCCGGGCGACGGCAGCCTGCGCCGTCTTTCCTACCCTGCCGCGGGAACCGACCAGAAGCAGGCGCGGCTCACCGTGCGCGACCGCGACCGTGACCGCCGCACCGAGATCCCGCGCGACGAGTGGGAATTCGTCGATGACCGCTCGATCCGCCTGTTGCCCGAAGGGCGCAAGTTCGAGCCGGTCAAAATCTATGAACTGTGGTACGAGGCCGCGGGTTCGAAGGTGCTCGGCATCGGCTACGCCTCGGTGCGCGACCTCGTGTCGTTCTTCCGCTATCGCAGCGCCAATCGCGGCGGCATCCCGAACCCGCTGTCGTCGGGCATGAGCGAAATCCGCCATGCGCTCGCCTTCGGCGTATCGCAAAGCGGGCGCTTCCTGCGCCATTTCCTCGACCTCGGGATGAACGCCGACGAGGCCGGGCAGCGCGTGTTCGACGGCGTGTTCAGCCACGTCGCCGGCGCCGGCAAGGTGTTCGCGAACCACCGCTTCGGCATGCCCGGGCGCACCGGGACCCAGCACGAAGACCGGCGCTACCCGGAAAACT
>JASHNY010000194.1 GCA_030041385.1 Alphaproteobacteria bacterium | reverse complement strand
GATCGAAGACGCCTCCGAACTCGGCGAAGACGAGGACGATATGGCCGAGGTCATCGACAATGTCGAAGAGGAGGAGAGCTGAGGCGGCGCCGGCAGCGTCCGCCGCGGCCAAGCCGCCAGCAGGGGAATGACGGCGCCCGCGGCCGCGCGGCCGCTCACGGTTTGCCGCCGCCCCCGGGCGGCGAATTTTTCCCTTGCTGCGGCGGCCTTGCGTTTCTAATTTCCCGGCCCACACGCGGAACCGCGCGGGGCCATAGCTCAGCTGGGAGAGCGCTACAATGGCATTGTAGAGGTCACCGGTTCGATCCCGGTTGGCTCCACCAATTCAAACAAGGGCTTAGCCAGCGATGGCTAGGCCCTTCGATTTTTGGCGGAAGCATGGCGGAAGCAAAGGGACCGGATTTCGTCCCCCTCGGCACGCGGCGCCACCGGTAAAAGAGCAGCCGGCCGGTGCCATCGCGGTACTCCCAGCGCATTGACGGCTGGCCGAGCGTCGGATGGCTGCTCGGTGGCGGCGGCGCATCCTTCGGGACCGGCGTGATAACCCGCCATTCGGCGGCGCTGTTGCGCGCAGCCGTGGCTCTGCCGCCATTTGGCAGCGGATCAAACATGGACGCGCTCATCTAATTTCGATCCCCAGGGTGTGCGCCAGTTCGTGCGCCGCCTGGGTCTGGCTGAGTCCTGCGAGGTAGGCGGCGAGCGAGATCACGTCGCCGCCTTTGTCGCCGGTCGCGAAATCGGCCCACCGGCCGGTACGCAGGTTGATTTTGAAGCTGCCCGGCGAGCGGTCGGCGCGCCGGGGATTGCGCGCAACCCACTCGCAGCTCGTCTGCCGACCGTCCGGCAACCACCGGGCCAGCAGCGCCGGCAATACCGAGAGCGCCGCCCGGTTGACCCGGTCGAAATCGACGGTTGCGTTCACGATTGCGTCTCGCGACCGCGGAGCACGAGGGTTTCGATTTCGTCAGGACCGTAGGCTTCGAGAAGAAAAGCGAGCTGGGCCTCCAGCCCCTCGCGATTGATCGCCTCAGCGCGCGCCTCGGCCATATCGCTGACAAGCGCGACCAAGGCAGACGGATCGGCGCCGGCAGCGGTCAGCCGCCGGGCGAGGTCGCGGGCGATCCGGCTCATGCTGCCTGTCCACGATCGGAGGTGCTGGCGCGCTCGCGCGTGGCGAGCCAGGCGTCGAGGTCGCGACGGCGATAGACGACGCGCGAGCCGAGCTTGAGCATGCGCGGCCCGCCGCCGCGAACGGCCCACCCTTCGAGAGCGCGGGTGCTGATCCCGAGATACCGGGCCGCCTCGGGACGCGGGGCCGCAGGGAAGCACGGGATGTAGATGAAGCCTTCACCGCGTAAGTGGAGCCCGTGCTGATATTCAGGGCTGGTCTCGACCCATGACAGCTTCAGCTTGCCCTCTCGCACCTGCTCGGTCAGCCAGCCGCACGCTTCGACTTCGTTGCGAATCGATACCCTGCATCGATCCATCACCATCTCGACGGTCTCCGCCCCTGTCATCGCTTCCGGCGGTTGAGCTGGCGAATATCCCGGTAGCATGTGTGCTCCACAAAGCGCAGCCCATACTGACGCAGAGAGCGGTGCGTTGGGCCGAGCGTGGGATCGGCGGCCAAATCACGCAGCGCCAACGATAGATTATGGCGAGCGCGATGGGCGTTGGTAGCGCAGGCTGGGACCGGCTCACCGACTGCGATTCCGGGCGGAACAGGCTCTGCCATGTTAACGGCCTGACCAATCGCCAGGCGAATCGGTGGCTCCCCATAACCTTTAAGACGACCAGCGTCGTGTTTATCAAATGCGCCCCGGTCCATCAGTTGCGCCCGATGAAGAGCGGATTTCCATACCCACTGCTTCCCGCACTTTGAGAGATGCTTCCTTAGGTTGTAGCCGGCCGTCCCATGGAATAAGAGAAACTGCGAACAACGATAAGGCGGGTCAGAAGCTCCCGCGGGGCACGAATCTGATGGAGAGCTTTTTCGAGCGACCAATCCTCAATTCGCCCTATGGGCATCCGGGGCGGCATTGGCATCTCGACCCGGACGGCCAGCCTACGAACGAGATCGTCGCGACACGTCGGCGCTCCGAACTGCTGACCCCGGTTCCGAGACCACAGCGACAACGGCGCCACGCACAAGGTCAGGCTGAGTTGGGCCTTGGGGTCGGAAACGGCATATCCACCACCGAGCAAGAATACAACCCGACCCCGATCATCAACGAGATTCGCACCTACGTAGAAAGCTGGCGCAACCTTCCGAACCCCGATCAGTGGCAGGTCACCCCTGAGACAGCGCGCCTGCTCCAGCATTGGCGGAAGCAGGAATGGGCCGGCATTCGGCCGTTTTTCTGTCAGGTGGAGGCGGTTGAGACGGTCATCTGGCTGACCGAAGTCGCTCCGAAGCGCGGTGCGACGGTTGCCAAGTTCTGGACGCACATCCGCGCCGCAAACGAGCAGTCGAACCCCGAACTGGTCAGGCTCGCCCTCAAGCTCGCCACGGGCGCAGGCAAGACGACGGTGATGGCCATGCTGATCGCTTGGCAGACCGTCAATGCGATCCGCCACCCTGGTAGCCGCCAATTCTCGCGTGCCTTTCTGGTGATCGCGCCGGGCATCACGATCAAGGACCGCCTGCGCGTCCTGCTCCCTAACGATCCCGACAGCTATTACCGCAACCGGGAACTCGTGCCGGTCGACATGCTCCGCGATATCGATCAGGCCAAGATCGTCATCACCAACTACCACGCCTTCCGCCGCCGCGAACGGTTCGAGGTCTCGAAGACCGGCCGGGCTCTGCTGCAAGGGCGGGGGCCAGAGCTATCCACGATCGAGACCGAAGGGGAGATGTTGCGCCGGGCAATCGGCGACCTGATGGGATTGAAGAACATCGTTGTGCTCAACGATGAGGCCCATCATTGCTACCGCGCGAAGCCGCAAGCCGAAAGCGGCGAAGACCTCAAGGGCGAGGACAAGGAGGAAGCGAAGAAGAACAACGAGGCGGCGCGGCTGTGGATCACCGGAATTGAGACGGTGAAGCGCAAGCTCGGGATCGCGGGCCTCTACGATCTGTCGGCGACGCCGTTCTTCCTGCGCGGATCGGGCTATGCCGAGGGAACATTGTTCCCGTGGACAGTCAGCGACTTCTCGCTGATGGACGCGATCGAATGCGGCATCGTCAAGCTGCCGCGCGTCCCGGTCGCCGACAACATCCCCGGCGGCGATATGCCGAAGTACCGGAACCTGTGGGAGCACATCCGCACCGAGATGCCGAAGAAGGGGCGCGGCAAGTCCGGCGCGCTCGACCCGAAAAAACTGCCACAACTCCTCCAGACCGGGCTCGACGCCCTCTATGGCCATTACGCCAAGACCCTGGAACTGTGGCGCGAGGCGGGCACGGTAGTTGATCCGGTCTTCATCGTCGTCTGCAACAACACGGCCGCGTCAAAGCTCGTCTACGACTATATTTCCGGCTACGTGCAGGAGAACGACGACGGCACGGGTACGCCGATCCCCGGCCATTTCCCGCTGTTCCGCAACCAGGACGAATACGGCAACCCGCTCCCGACGCCGCGCACGTTGTTGATCGACAGCGAGCAATTGGAATCGGGTGAGGGACTCGACAAAACCTTTCGCGAATTGAATAGCGACTCGATTGACCGCTTCCGCCGCGACATCGTGCAGCGCACGGGCGACCAGCGTGCCGGCGACAACATCAGCGACCAGGACCTGCTGCGCGAGGTGATGAACACGGTCGGCAAGCAGGGCCAACTGGGCGAGTCGATCCGCTGCGTCGTATCGGTCTCGATGCTGACCGAGGGGTGGGACGCCAACACCGTCACCCACATCCTCGGCGTCCGCGCCTTCGGCACCCAGCTTCTCTGCGAGCAGGTAGTCGGGCGCGGCTTGCGTCGCCAGTCATACGATCTCAACGACGAGCAGCTTCTCAACGTCGAGTACGCCGACATCCTCGGCATTCCGTTCGATTTCACCGCCAAGCCGGTCGTCGCGCCGCCGGTCAGGCCGCGCGAAACCGTCCGCGTTTATGCGGTGCGGCCCGACCGCGACGCCCTCGAAATCGTCTTTCCGCGTGTCGAGGGCTATCGGATCGAATTGCCGGCGGAGCGACTGTCGGCCGCGTTCGACCGCAACTCTGTGCTCGACCTCACCCCGGACCTGATCGGGCCGACCGAGACGCGGAACCAGGGCATCGTCGGCGCGCCAGTCGATCTGACGGTCGAACATCTCGACGAGATGCGCCGCTCGGAAATCCTGTTCAAGCTCACCCGGCAACTGCTCGACAAATTCCGGGACCCCGGCGGCGAGCCAAAGGTCTACCTGTTCGGGCAATTGAAGCGGATCGTGCGCGAATGGCTGGAGGGCGGCTATCTCCGCTGCATCGGCACCAAGGAGGCCCAGGTCCTCTATCCGCAGATCGCCGACATGGCGTGCAACCGGATCAGCCGGGCCATCACAGCATCGATGGTCGGCGAGCGGCCGATCAAGGCAGTGCTGAACCCCTACAACCCGACCGGCACCACCCGCCACGTCAATTTCACAACCTCGAAGCCGACCCGGTGGAAGACCGATCCGCGCCGTTGCCACGTCAACTGGGTGGTGTGCGACAGCGATTGGGAGGCGGAGTTGTGTCGGGTGGTCGAGGGCCACCCGCGCGTGCTGGCCTATGTGAAAAATCAGAGCCTCGGGTTCGAGGTGCCCTACCTGCTCGGGTCGACGCCGAAGAAGTACCTGCCGGACTTCATCGTGCGGATCGACGACGGTCACGACGACCCGCTCAACCTGATCGTCGAGATCAAGGGCTACCGGGGTGAAGACGCCAAGGAAAAGGCGAGCACGATGGATGCCAACTGGGTGCCGGGGGTCAACAACCTCGGTCAGTACGGCCGCTGGGCCTTTGCCGAGTTCACCAACATCTACGCGATCTCGGCTGCGTTCGATGCGCTGATCGAATCCTTCGTCGCCGGCCGCGCGGCATAGGGGCAGGCCGATGGCAAAGACGAGAAGAGAGATTGAAATCGCGGCCCTGCGCCATCGGGACAAGCGGCGGAATATCCCGACCGCCGAGCTTGAAGCGGTGATGGAGGACAGGGACAAGACCCCGCTCCGCATCGCCTATGAGCGGCGTAATCGCGATCTTGACCCACAACTCGTCTGGCGCGGCAAGGATGACCAGGATTGGTCAGACCTGATCGTCCAAGCCCCGCCGCTCTACATCCAGGAAAAGATTCATCCGAAGGTGCTGGTCGACGACCTGCTCCGGCAGAGCCGTGAGCGTCGGGCGGAGACCAATCCGCCGATGCCCGACCTCTTCTCCGATTTCAACGGTTTGCCCGACAAGGAGGCG
>JASHNY010000193.1 GCA_030041385.1 Alphaproteobacteria bacterium | reverse complement strand
GAGAGCAGCGAGGGGTGCGATGGCGGCGGGTTGGCACGAGCAGCATGTCGAACTTGGAGAGTTGAAGCTGCGAATCGGGCGCGGCGGCAGTGGTCGGCCGGTGCTGGTATTGCATCATGACATCGGCACGCCGGATAAATTGCCGTTCTACGAGGCACTCTCGGCCAGGTTCGACGTGATCGTGCCGAACCATCCGGGTTTTGGCGAAAAATCCCCGCGGGCGACCTGGCTGCGCCATCCGCGCGATCTCGCCGCGCTGTACCAGTGGCTGCTGGCCGAGTTGGGGGTGGAGCGCGCCAGCCTCGTCGGGCTCGGCTTCGGCGGCTGGATCGCGGCCGAGATGGCGGCGCTGGCGCCGCGCGACTTCCACCGCCTGGTGCTGGTCGGGGCGATGGGGGTGAAGCCGCCTGAGGGCGATATTTTCGACCAGGCGATCGTCAGTTACATCGATTATGCCAAGGCCGGGTTTCACGACCCGACAGCGTTTGCCGCCTGTTACGGCGACGTTTCCACCGACCAACTCGTCGAGTGGGATTTGTGCCGCGAAATGAGCTTCCGCGTCGCGTGGAAGCCATACATGTACAACCCGACCCTGCCGCATTTGCTCGGCGGGGTGCGGGCACCGGCTCTCGTCGCCTGGGGCGAGGACGACAGGATCGTGCCGAAGAGCGCCGGCGAGGTGTACGCGAAGTCGCTGCGCCAGGCGCGGCTGGAGACGATCCCCGGCGCCGGGCATTGCATCGACATGGAGCAGCCGGATGCGCTGGCTCGGCTCGTGATACCGTTCATCGACCAGAATTAATGTTCAGGGGCGCGGGCCGAACGCCCGCGGTCCGACGAGGGAGACCGCCATGCATGTGATGTATTTCACCGAGCAGCCGATGTCCGCCTATCCGTCCGACATCGGGCTCGAGGTCGGCCATACGGCGCTGATGTTCTCGAACAAGTACTTCGACCCGGTTGCCGGCAGCCGGCTCTATAACCAGTACCTCGAGCATTACATCTATGCCGAGGAGCAGGGCGTCGAAGGCTTCATGCTGAACGAGCACCACAACGCGCCGTTCTGCATGCAGGCCAAATGCAACGTCTTCGCCTCGATTCTCGCCGCGGTGACCAAGAAGGCGAAGATCGTCCTCCTCGGCAACCCGCTGCCCCTCGCCGAGAACCCGGTCCGCCTCGCCGAGGAATTGGCGATGATCGACATGATCTCGAAGGGGCGGCTGGTTTCCGGCTTCGTCCGCGGCGGCGGGCAGGAGCAGCTCGCCACCGGCGTCAACCCCGCCTTCAACCGCGAGCGCTTCGAGGAGGCGCACGACCTGGTCGTCGCCGCGTGGAGTCGGCAAGGCCCGTTCCGCTGGGAGGGCACGCATTACCAGCACCGCGTCGTCAACCCATGGGCGGTGCCCTTGCAAAAGCCTTATCCGCGGGTGTGGATCCCGGGCGTGCTGAGCCAGGAGACGATCATCTGGGCGGCCAAGCAGCGCTATCCGTATATCGCGCTCAATACCTCGATCGAGGCGACCAAGAAGATCTGGGAATTGTACGACAAGGTCGCGCTCGAAACCGGCTATGAATCCGGGCCGGAAAATCGCGGCTACCTGCAGCAGGTCCATGTTTCGGACAGCGAGGAAAAGGCCGAGAAGAACGCCCGCCAGTTCCTGTGGATGCAGGGCGAGTTCACCGGCCTCGCGCATCCGGTATGGGCGAACCCGGCGGGTTACTTCTCGCCGTCGCTGCGCCGCAACTTCGTCGAGTTCGCGGTCGGGCGGGCGGAAAACCCGCGCGGGCGGCCGACCTTCGAGCAGCAGGTCGCCGATGGCCGCGTGTTCTTCGGCACGCCCAAGACGGTCATCCCCAAATTGCGCCGCGTGCTCGAAGAGACGCGCCCCTCGATCTACGGCATCTGGGGCAATGACGGCACGGTCAGCGACGCCGACGCCCGTACCTGCATCCGCCTCCTCGGCCAGGAGGTCATGCCGGCGATGCGCGAGATCGGCAAGGAATTGGGGCTCAAGGACCCGTTCGAATTGAACGCGCCCGTGCACCTCAAATACTCGACCGACGTCAAGGCGATGCCGCAGGCTGCGGAGTAGCCCCGCGAGAGTTCAGCCGGCGAGGTTGACGCCGACCACGGCAACTGCGCCGGCCAGCAGCGCGGCGCCGAGCGGGCGGCCGAGGCGCATGCCCCATGGCGTGTTCTTCTCGGCCGCCATCACCGCGCCGAGCGCCAGCATCCAGCCGACGCTGCCGGTGCCGACGGCGAACATCAGCAGCATGATCGCCCAGCAGCAGCCGACGCAGAACAAGCCGTGATCGAGGCCGAGCCGCAGCGCGTCAAGCTGCGGCTCGCGCCCGTGCCAATGCCTGACGATGAACCCGACCGGTGCGCGGCAGCGGGAAAGGCAGCGATATTTCCACGCGCTGAACTGAAACAGCCCGGCCACGGCGAAGATGCCGGCCCCGACCATCCAGCCGTTGAACAGGAGCCAGTCGGAGCGGCGTGCTGCAGCGTGCAATGCCGCATCGAGCAGATGGGCAACGAGGCCGAAACCGAGCCAGACCAGCAGATACCCGGCAACGACGATCGCGATCAGTCGCCGCCGGTCGCGCCGCCCACGCAGCAACCGATCGAAGCGCGAGAGCAGCGGCAGCACCGTCGGCAGCATCATCGCCGCGGTCATCAACAGCCAGCCGCCGACGTAAAGCAGCAACGGCACGAGCCGATCGCCCGCCGGCAGCGCGCGGCACAGCGCCAAACCCGCCGCCCGGTCGGTCCAGCCGGCATGATCCAGATAGCGGCCATAAGGGCTTTGTCCCCACAGCCACAGTACCAACCAGGCAAAGCCGACTAGCGCGCCGGCAAGCGGCAGAAACCCGCTGGTGGTGCCGGTGCGGCGGGCGCCGTCGGCTGGCGTCAACGCCGGCTCACCCGTCGAAGACAAAGGTGCTTTGCAGTGCGTTGTGCCCGCTGAGATCGAGATCATGGCCGAGCGCGGCATGCTTCGAGCGGAAGCGCGTCGCCTTGCCGACAAAGACCGGCGCGCCCGGCACGGTGGAAAAGATCGTGTTGGCCAATACCGTAATCGCGCCGTCCGGCCCGCGGTAGGGTTCGAGCTCGGCATGGCTGACCTCGCCGATCGTCAGCGTGCCGCGGCCTTCGTTTACATCGAACCGGATCGGGGCGCGCTCGATCGAAACGACCTCGCCGATCAGCTTTGCCAATTCGGCGACCGGGCCGCCGCGCTTGCCGCTCCAGACATCGACAATCGCCTCCATCTGCCGATCCGAGGCGCCCTCGTCGATGTAGAGCGCGATCCGGAAATTCCCGTTCAGCACGTTGCCGGGAATGTGCGCGACCCCGGCGACGGTCCGGCCGGCGACATCGATGCCGTCGATCGCGCCGGCATCGAAATGATAGGCGAGAACAGAATCGCACGTACCATTGTCCGGGTCTTCGCCGATCCAGCACGGGCACAGCACCCGGCAATCACAGACTTCGAGCAGGCGTCCTTCGAGATGATAGGGCATGCCAGCCTCCCGAGACTGTAGGGGGAATCGGATCGTTTCTTGTTGTCCGACCTCCGAGCAAGACTAGCGCAAACGCCGCCGCCCACAAACACTCAATCCGCCTCCCGCGGCGGCCACCGAATGTCTACCGAGTATCTAGGGTGCCGGTGCTAGTAGCAGAACGGCGAGGGCCCGAGATGCGCCTGACTGGGCGAGGTTGCCGCGCCGGTAATCGCGCCGGCCGCCGCACCGGCCGCCGCACCCAGCAGGACCGGCCCGCCGGCGACCGCGGCAATTGCCGCGCCGGTGCCCGCACCGAGCGCACCGGTGCTGACCGCGCGGCATCCCGGCGTCACGCCGCAACCACCCAGAAGCAGGCTGCCGAGCGCCAATATTATCAGAGCCTTGACCTTTGGCATGCATACCCCCACTGCGCGGTCGTGCCGCGACAGTCACATCGAACCACCACAACACAACTACGCGCTGAGCCGCCTGTCCATCCCCTGAAGCCTAAAAGTTGAGGCGCCGTTGTCGCAGCCGGGGCCGTCGCGGCTGGTTCTCGCGCCGCTGCATTCACCCGGCCGGTCGGGTGCCGGCGGAGATGCGGGGCGGGCGGCGCCGGGTGACCCCTTCGCGGCTCAGCAGATAAAGCCCGGACAGCGTGACGACCGTCATGCCGACAAGCGTCATTCCGGTGGGCAATTCGCTCCACACGATGTAGCCGAGGATCGAGGCCCAGATCAGCGCGGTGTAGTTGAATGGCGACACCGCCGCCGCCGGCGCGTAGTACAGCGCCAGCGTCGTCCAGTACTGCGAAATTCCGCCGATCAACCCGATAGAGCAGAACAGCACAAAATCGATCGGCGTCGGCGTCACCCAGTAAAACGGCAATACCGGCAAGGTGCCGACGGTCATGAAGATCGCGGTCCAGGTGACGATCGAGGCCGAATGGTCGGTCTTGGTCAGGCCGCGCACGGTGAGGGTCCCGACCGCGTTGCACAGCGCGCAGGCGATCGCGAACCCCATGCCAAGCGTGCTGCCGCGCCCGCTCGGATGGGCCATCAGCAACACGCCGACAAACCCGACGCTGACCGCGATCCAGCGCGCCTGGCCGACCCGCTCCTTGAGCAGCGGGTAGGACAAGGCGGTCAGGAACAACGGTGCGGCGAAGGTCAACGCGACCGCGTCGGCCAGCGGCAATAGGTGATAGGCGAAGAACGAGGCGACGTTGGAGGCTCCCCAGATCGCGGCGCGGCCGAACTGGGCGCCGAGCCGGTTGGTGCGCATGACCCCGAGCCCGCCGGCGCGCATGACCAGGATGAACGACGGCAACAACGCCACCGCGCTGCGAAAGAACACCAGCATCGGGATCGGGTAGGTCTGCGCCAGCCATTTGCCGATCGCGTTCTGGATCGAGAACAGAAAGACCGAGGCGACCATGTAGAGAACGCCGAGACGGATGTCGTCGACGCGCGCGACGATGCGCGCCGCCTCGGGCGCGATCTGGCTCAAAAGAGCTCCGGGTCGAAATCGAGTATCGTGGCCGCGCCGATGATCGCCGGCAGATAGCCGGGTGCGCGGGGGAGGAAATGCTCGGCATAGACCCGCGTGGTGGCGAGCTTGACCGCAGCGACCCGCGGCTCCGAACCGTTTGCGTCGAGCGCCGCCCGCGCCATCCGGGCCATCAGCCAGCCGCCGGCGACGGTGCCGAGCAGGGCGAGATAGGGCGCCGATCCGGCCGCCGCCGCGGCAGGCTCGGCATCGACGAGATGCTGGGTCGCGCGTTCGAGCGCGGCCAGGCCTTCCGCCAGCGGCGCGGCGATCGGCGCCAGCTCTGCCTGTCCGCCAAGCTCGGCGACGGTCGCGGCGATCTCGGCAAACAACTCGCCGGCCGCTTCGCCGCGGTCGCGCGCCAGTTTGCGGCCCACCAGATCGTTGGCCTGGATGCCGTTGGTGCCCTCGTAGATCGGGGCGATGCGGGAATCGCGCCAATGCTGGGCGGCGCCGGTCTCCTCGACATAGCCCATGCCGCCATGCACCTGGATGCCGGTGGAGGCGATCTCGACCCCCAAATCGGTGCACCACGCCTTGACCACCGGGATCAGCAGATCGGCCCGGCGCTCGGCGCGAAACCGTGCCGCCTCGTCGTCGCCTTCGCGACGGGAACGGTCGATCGCCGCCGCGGCGTAATAGACAAGCGCGCGCATCGCCTCGGTGCCGGCGCGCATCGACAGCAGCATGCGCCGCACATCGGGATGGCGGACGATCGGCGGCGCGGCGCCGTCACGCGGCTCGCCGACCGGGTGGCCCTGGACCCGCACCCTGGCATAGTCGCGCGCCTGCTGGTAGGCGCGCTCGGCGATCGCCACGCCCTGCAGTCCGACCAGCAGGCGCTCGCTGTTCATCATCGTGAACATCGCTTCGAGGCCCCGGTTTTCTTCGCCGATGCGCCAGCCCACGGCACCGTCGCCGTCGCCGTAAGACAAGACGCAGGTCGGCGAGGCGTGGATGCCGAGCTTGTCTTCGAGCCGCAGCGTGCGGATGTCGTTGCGCGGCCCCGGTCGGCCGTCGTCGTCGAGCAGGAATTTCGGCACCACGAACAGGCTGATGCCTCGGCTGCCCGGCGGCGCGTCGGGGGTGCGGGCCAGCACCAGATGGACGATGTTGTCCGTGAGGTCGTGGTCGCCGTAGGAGATGAAGATCTTCTGGCCGTGCAGCCGGTAATGGGCGCCCCAGCGCGAATCCTCGGCCGGCACGGCGCGGGTGCGCAGGGCGCCGAGGTCGGAGCCGGCCTGCGGCTCGGTCAGGTTCATCGTTCCGGTCCATTCGCCGGCGACGAGCTTTTTCAGGTAGAGCCGCTTCTGCTCGGGCGAGCCGTGCGCGTCGAGTAGGGCAATCGCGCCGTGATTCAACACCGGGCACAAGGCCCAGCCCATGCAGGCCGAGTTCCACATCTCGATGACCGGGGTTGCGAGAGCCAATGGCAGGCCCTGGCCGCCATGCTCGGCCGGCGCGGTAAGCCCCATCCAGCCGCCTTCGGCAAAGCGGCGATAGGCTTCGCGAAACCCTGGCGGGGTGCGCACGATGCCGTTTTCGAGCACGCTCCGGGCGCGGTCGGCCGGCTGGTTGAGCGGCGCCAATTCGGCTTCGGCAAAGCGCGCCGCCTCACCGAGCACCGCCCCGGCCAATTCGGCGGAAGCGGGGTCGAGGCCGCCCAGCGCGTCGAGGGTGAAGCGCATATCGGCGAGCGGGGCGGCATAGGTCATCGTCGGTTCCCGACAAAAGGGCGTCGCGAAGCATAGCCGATCGCCGGCGCGACCGGTTAGAGTACGCCGGCACAAATGACGGGGGCTCTTATGCCCGATAGGTTTGCGGGAAAGACCGTGCTGGTGACCGGCGGCGGCAGCGGCATCGGCGCCGCGAGCTGCCGCGGCTTTGCCGCAGCGGGTGCGCGGGTTCACGTGATCGATCGCGATGGCGCCGCGGCCGAGCGCATCGCCGCTTCGCTCGGCAGCAATTCCGGGGCGCGCGCGCACCCGCTCGACGTGTCGGACGGGCCGGGCTTCGCCCGCCTCGCCGCGGACATTGCGGGCGCATCGGGCGGCATCCACGTGCTGGTCAACTCAGCCGGCACGATCACCCAGAAAACCATCGCGACGATGAGCGCGGCCGAATGGGACCGTGTCATCTCGGTCAATCTCGGCGGCACCTTCAACGGCATCCAGGCGGTCTTGCCGCACATGAAGGCGAAAGGCGGCGGCGCGATCGTCAATATCGCCTCGATCGCCGGGCGGCGGATTTCGTTTGGCGGCGGCGCCAACTACTCGGCGTCGAAGGCCGGGGTGCTGGGCCTCACGCGCCACGCCGCCTATGAACTGGCGCCCGACAAGATCAGGGTGAATGCGGTCTGCCCCGGGCCGACCGCGACCCCGTTCGGCGGCCTCACTCCGACCGAAGAGCAAAAGGCGGCGCGGGCGAAGAAAATCCCGCTCGGCCGCATGGTCGAGCCGGAAGACATCGCCGACGCGGTGCTGTTCCTGGCGAGCGACGCCGCGCGGATGGTCACCGGCATCGCCCTCGACGTCGATGGCGGCGTGCTGATCTCGAACGACATCCCCTACGAGGATTATTTCCGCCGCATGGGGTGAGCCTGCGCGGTCATTGCCGCGCCTTCGTGTAGGGATAGACCATGGCGCCGGTCTTGAACGCGGTCGGCGCCAAAATCGTCACCGTGCTCGGGCCGCGGAACTGATCGACCCCGTGCCCCTTGATGCCGTGATATTGCACCCAGATCGGTCGCGCCTCGGTCCATTCGCCGTCGGGGCCGAAGGCAAGGTCGCCGACGATCGTGTGGAACGGGTGGCTGTGCATGTATTGGGCGAGCTTGTCGTTGTCGAGCGTCTTGGTCGCGGTGACCGCATCGCCGAGAACCTGCAATTCGCTGTAGGCGAAAGGCGGCAGGAAGTAGCCCAAGAGGTCGATCCCCTCGGCCGGCGCCTTGGCCTGGTATTTCTTCAGGAAGTCCATGACGCCGCGAAACTCCATCGTCTTCACCGGCTCCCATAAATCGACATTGACGATGCCGTTGGCCGCCTCGCCCAGCTGCATCTTGATCGCCGCCGCCTGCAATCCGGCAAGACCGCCGCCGAGCATCTCGGTGTCGAGGCCGACCTCGCCCGCCGCGCGCAGAAAGCCGACCGTGTCTGAGGGGTAGGTCGAGACATAGACCATGTCCGGGTGCGCCGCCTTGATGGCGTTGACGATCGGCGTGAAATCGACCGTGCTCGGCGGGTAGGCCCGGTCATAGACGATCCTGACCCCGGTGCGCTTGGCGTGCTCGCGCGCGCTTTCGGCGGCCTTGTGCTGGAACTCGGCGTCGGTGGCGACGATCGCTACCGTCTTCGGCCGCGGGTTCTGCGCCGCAGCGAGGTCGAAATATCCTTGCGCAAAGGTCTCGACCGGGGTCGGACCGAAGGGCAGCATCGAGAAGTATTTCGGATAATGGAACTTGTCGTTGGCGGCGAGGGCGAACAGCCCGAAAAACAGCCGGTTGTGCGAAATCGCCACCGGCATTGCCGGCACCGTGAGGTTGGTGCCGTAGCTGGAGATCAACAGGTCGACCTTGTCGATGTCGATCAGTTTCGTATAGATCGCTGGAACGTTCGCCGGGTTCGACTGGTCGTCGTAATAAACGAGCTTGACCGGCCGGCCGAGCAATCCGCCCTCCTTGTTGATGTCTTCGGCCCAGATCTGGAAGGCGAGCAGCCCGGTCTTGCCGACGACGGCGAAGGGACCGGTCAATTCCATGCTGAAGCCGATCTTTATCGGCGGCTGGTCGGCGGCCCGCGCCGCGCCGGCGCCAAGCAGCAGGATTGCGGCGGCGGCCGCGCACAGGTTCTGTCGCATTTCCTCCCCCTCATGATTGTAGTTCTTCGACCTGCGCCGGCGTCAGGAAGCGCGTCTTGGCGCCGCGCAACAGCAGGTAGAGCCGGGCGGTTTCCTCCAGTTCCTCGATCGCGTTGACCGCGGCGTCAAGGTTCGACCCGGCGACGACCGGGCCGTGATTGGCCAGCAAGACCGCATGGTGCTTGCCAGCAAAGCCGCGCACCGCCTCGGCCAGCGCCAGATCGCCGGGCTTGAAATACGGCACCAGCGGCAGCCGCCCGACCCGCATCACATAATACGCGGTGATCGGCGGCAACACGTCGTGCGGATCGATTTCAGCGAGGCACGACACCGCAACCGAATGGGTCGAATGCAGGTGCACGACCGCGCCGGTGCCGCCGCGCTCCTCATACATGACCCGGTGCAGGAAGCTTTCCTTGGTCGGCGCGTCGCCCGAGACCAGCCTGCCATCGTCTGCGATCAATGAGAGCCGCGCCGGGTCGAGCCGGCCGAGCGAGGCATTGGTCGGCGTCATCAGCCAGCCGCCCTCGACCCGGGCGCTGATATTGCCCGACGACCCGGCGGTCAATCCGCGCTCGAAGATCGACGCGCCGATCCGACAGATCGCCTCGCGTGCCTTCGTGTCGCTCATCGCAGGCCCTCCCGTCGAGAGCCGCCAGGATAAGCCGCGACGCCGCCGGGCGTGAACCCGGAATTGTCGGTTAGCCGGCCCTCGCTTCGCAGATGGCGTCCGCCCTTTGACCGCTAAAGCGTCGCGCCTGCAGCTTGATCGAGAAGGTCAACCCGTTCCGTTGAGGCGGGTCGTCGTTCCGGGGCGCTGCGCCACAGCGCGCCCGGAACCGATCACGCCGTCGGGATACTCGGGCAGAGGGCGTTTTGATTGCCTACCCCGCTGCCATACCGGCGAAGGCCGGTACCCACGCTGGAATAGAACTGACCCCGCCCGAATACGTGCACTGTCACCGTAATTCCGTGTCCCCGTAATTCCGGAATTCAGGAAGGGCGTCGTCCGCGGCTGGTCGTCAGTTATCCAGCGGCGCCGGATCGGGAGTGTGGTGCCACATGTGGCCGGGTTTCCAACGGGTGATCTCGCACGCCTGCCCAGGATAGTCCTGCGCGCAAGCGGCGAGCGCGTTCCGCAATGCGGCGTGGAGCGTCGCACCGTCCGTGAAAACCCACTGGTCGTGATTCGAAGCAACCGCGGCGACCGCGAGAAACGGCCCGGGCGCATCGGGGACATTGGGCATACCGGCCGGGGCCGCGGGCGCCTCGGCCTCCGGCAGGGCCGCGACCCCGCCGGCCGAAGTCGTGAAGAACCCGTAGATCGCATCGTCGATCTCGTCCGTATCCGGATCGACCTCGATCAGATCGTCCCCATACCGGACCCACTCATCATCGCCGGGAGGCGCGTCGAGACCGTAATCGGACCAGTCGGTCAGAATATATTCATCGAGTATGAGCGCCCGAAGAAGACGTTCCCCGACATGCCAGCGACGATAATGGTATCCCCGCGGGAACCGATAGGGCCTCACCACCACAGGCGAGAACGAGCGTCCGTGGTAGGAATACTGGCGTCGCGTCGGAGCACGATAGATGCGACCCGGGGTCGGCACAGGCTGCAGCATAACGGGTCGTAACGGCTGAACTGGCCGCTGAACTGGCCGATAGACAGGCCGCTGAACCGGTTGCTGATAGACAGGGCGCTGAACCGGTTGCTGATAGACAGGCCGCGATTCCACCGGATGTTGGATCACCGGCCGCTGTTCAATCGGCCGCTGCTGTTGTTGTTGCTGCTGCTGGATTTGCTGTGCGCGCTGCCGCTCTTCGCGCAATTGCTGCTGACGTTGCTCTTGCTGCTCCTCGCGCAGGCGCTGCTGCTGTTGCATGCATGAGACGTACATCGGCCCCGGCATGCATAAGCTTTGCGCCACTGTCGGGCTCGCCCGGAGAAGGCACAGCACGGCGATGCCCAGAATTGAGCCGGCTCGCGCCCAAGACCAATCGCCCATCCGAATCTACCTTTGGCGGGTCGTGCAACTTGCGGTTCTGTGCGCGACAATAGAGTTGATTTACCTGTCGCGCATCACCCAATTGGGTGAGGCGCCAAATAAATCCGCGGAGACCCGACAATCGCAGCTCGTGGCGCTGGCGCTGCGCAGGCTCGCGGGGCTGGTTTAGCGCGCCCCGTCGAGCACATCGAAAGCCCGCAGGAAAAAGTCGGGTGCGCCGAAATTGCCGGATTTGAGCGCCAGCGCCAGCGCCGGCTCGCCGGGACTGCCCGGAAGACTGACCGTCCACGGCACGCCGGGGTCGATCTGTCCGCCGATCCGCAGGCCGGTGATGCCGAGCGTCTGGACCACCGCGCCGGCAGTCTCGCCGCCGGCGACGACGAGGCGGCGCACGCCGCGCTCGACGAGGCCCCTGGCGATGG
>JASHNY010000192.1 GCA_030041385.1 Alphaproteobacteria bacterium | reverse complement strand
GGAGCGGCGATGCCGTCGCGCCACTTCCCCGGCCGCCGCTCCCGTCATTGCCGGCTTCGCCGCGCGCCAGCCAGCGGCCGACCGCGCCGACCTTGCGTCCGGTCGGGTCGACCGTCCGCATGCATGCGGTGCGGCGGGCCAGCCGCCGGGCGAAACCCGGCCGGGCATGGCGCCTCACCGCCGTCGCGGCGTGCAGCCTCGCCGTGGCCTTCGCGGGGTATCGCGCTTACCGGCACATCGCCCGGTCGTCCGGCGCGATAGCCGTCGCCTCGGCGTCGCGCCTCGCCGATCCACCGCCGCCCGCCGGTGTAACTGCGGCAGGTATCGGCCCCGGCGGCGGTGCCGTGGCGGCTCTGCTGGCGCGGGCCAAGGCCGGCGTCCCGGACGCGGAATACCGGCTGGCGGTGTCGTTCGCGCGGGGTGACGGCGTGCCCCGGGATTATGCCGCCGCAGCGACGTGGTTTCGCGAGGCCGCGGGCAAAGGCGTCATCGCCGCGCAATACGACCTCGGCGTGTTGTACGAGTACGGGCTCGGGTTGCCGCAAGACATAGGCCAGGCGCTGACCTGGTACCGCAGCGCCGCGGCGCAGCGCTACCCCGCCGCCGAATACAATCTCGCCCTGTCCTATGCCGATGGCCACGGCACATCGCAGGATCTGGTCGCCGCCGCGCAGTGGTACCGGTTGGCGGCCGAGCATGGTTTCGTGCCGGCGATGATCAACCTCGCGATCCTGACCGAACGCGGCGACGGAACCGTGCGGTCGCCGGCGACCGCCTATGCCTGGTATCGCGCCGCGGCGCTGCGCGGCGACGAGGCGGGCCGCAGGCGGGCCGACGAATTGCTCCGGCAATTCTCGGCCGAGGATAGGAAAGCGGCGGAGGCGGAAGCGGCGGGCGTTGCCGCATCGATACGTCCTGCCGACGCGCCGCCGACCCCGGCATCGTCGCCGCCTGCCGCGGGCGTGGCGCCGCTTCAGGATCCTGGCTGAGCGGCGCCGACGGGCGGCGGCGCCGCCAGCACGGCGCCGGCCCGCACCCACCATTCCGGATGTGCCGCCGCGAGCAGCCTGCCGGCGCGTTCGGCCCGCTCGCGCGCGGCGAACAGGGCAAAGCAGGTGGCGCCGCTGCCGCTCATGCGGGCGAGCAAGGCGCCGGGCAAACGCGCCAGGCGATCGAGCACCATGCCGATTTCCGGCACCAGGGCGATCGCCGCCTCGGCCAGATCGTTGCGGCAGTCGGCGAGCGCCCGCACGAACTCGCCGGCATCGCGCGGGACCACCGCGAACCGGCCAGCCGCGCCGAACCCGCCGCGGCGCGCCCGGAACACGGCAGCGGTGGGCAGGGCGATACGCGGGTTGGCCAGCACGATCGCCAGTTCGGGCAGCGCGCCCGCGGGTTCGAGCCGTTCGCCGATGCCGCCGACCCAGACCGGGCGAGCGGCGAGGCAGGCCGGCACATCGGCGCCGAGCGCGGCCACCCAGGCGGCGTCTCCAGGAGCATCGAGCGGACACCCCCACAGCGCCGCCAGCGCCCGCAAGGCGGCGGCGGCATCGCTCGATCCGCCGCCGATTCCCGAGGCGACCGGCAAGTGCTTGTCGAGGTGCAGCGCGGCGCCGGCGGCAATCCCGGCCCGCTCCCTCAGCTGGCGGGCAGCGCGCAGGACCAGATTGTCCTCGCCAAGATCCGAGAGCGCGGCCGCTTCCGGCCCGCCGACGCGGAGCGTCAGCGCGGCGGCCGGCGCCGCGGTGATCCGGTCGCCGATATCGGCGAAGACGACGAGGCTGTCGAGCAGGTGATAACCGTCGTCGCGGCGGCCGACGACGTGCAGGTAAAGGTTGATCTTGGCCGGGGCAAACGCGGCGACGGCGCCGCCTGCCGGCATTGCGGCCAGGTCAGCCGCCCCGCTGCGGCGGAACCGGCCCGGTCAGCCCGCGTTCCAGCTTGGCCTCGATCGGCTTGATCTCCTTCGGTTCCGGCCCGAATTGCAAGGCTCGGCGCCACTGATAGCGCGCCTCGGTCAGCCGCCCGGTCTGCCAATAGGCGTCGCCGAGATGGTCGTTGATGGTCGGGTCTTCGGGCACCAGTTCGACCGCTTTTTCGAGATATTGCACCGCCCCGGCGTAATCGCCCATGCGGTAATGCGCCCAGCCCAGGCTGTCGATGATGTACCCGTCGTCGGGGCGCAACTGGACCGCCTTCTCGATCATCTTGAGACCGCGGGCGAGATGCTCGCCGCGGTCGATCCATGAATAGCCGAGGTAGTTCAGCACCAGCGGCTGGTCCGGCTTTAGCTTCAGCGCGTGCTCCAGGTCCTTTTCGGCCCGCTGCCACTGGTGCGACCGCTCGAGCGCCACACCGCGGTCGTAGAAGAGGGCCCAGCGCTCGGGCAGGCCGGCCGCGGCAGCGCGGTGGATCGCCTCGTCATAGGCCTGGACCGCCTCGTTGAACCGCTTTTTGTCGCGCAACAGGTCGCCCAGCTCCAATTCGGCGCCGACCATCTTCGGCTCTTGCGCCGACATCTTCTTCAACAGCGCAATGGCCTCGTCGGAACGGTCGAGCGTGTCGAGGTCGGCGGCCTCCCGCAGTTGCGCCGACCACGAATAGGGCGAGGTTTTCGGGATCGCCGCCAGCGCCGCCACGCTCTGCTCCGGCTTGCCGAGCGCGGTCAGCGTATCCGCCAACAGCAGCTGGGCGAGCGGGAAATGGGGCCGCAATTCGAGGGCAAACCGGTCGTAGATCAGCGCCAGGTCGACGGTCTCGGACTGGTTCATCACGCTGGCGAGGTCGAACATCGCCTCGGCGAGACCATCCGCCGCGGAATGGATCAGCGGCTGCGGCGTGGCTTCCGGCGGGCGGGCCGCCAGCACCGATTGCGCCAGTTCGCTGCCCACGTTCTCCTTGATGAAACGCTGATAGAGCTGCTGTGCTGCCTTTTTCTGGCCGTGGCGCTCCTTGAAATTGGCAACCGCGTCGGTCAATCGCCAATTGAGCTGCCCGGCGGCAGCGAGCGCTTTTCCGTAATGCTCGTCGGCCTTGGCCACCTGGCCGGAGAAATCGTAGATGAGGCCGAGCTGAAACTCCTTCAGCGGCGCGAAGCCGTCGAATTTATCAAGCCCTTGCAAGGCGTTGTCGGCGCCGGCGACATCGCCTGCCGCGACCCGCGTCCACGCCAGCGCCAGCGGCGCGACAAAACGGTTGAGACCGTCCTGCGGCAGGGCGGTGGCCGCTTTCAAGGCGCCGGCCTTGTCGCCGGCCTTCAGCCGCGCGACCAGCAGGACGAATTGCGGCAAGGCGTCGCTCGGGTCGACCTTGAGCGCCGGCCGGGCGAGCGTCCGCGCCTGGGTGAAATCGCCGACGCTGACCTCGCTGAGAAACGCCCGACTGATCAATTCCGGGGAATCCGGATCGGCGGCGAGCGCCTTGCGGAACCAGCCGACCGCCTCGGGGTAGTCGTGCACGTGCTGGGCATAGCGGCCGGCGAGATAATCCCCGAACAGATGGGCGGCATCGGCCCTTGCCGTCTTGCCGCCCGCGGCAGGGTTCGTCGCCGCCTGTGCCGCGCCGACGCCCGCCGCCAGGGCGAACGCCGCGGCCAACACGGCACCGCCGCCGCACCGGCCGCATCGCGCCATCGCTCGTTCTGCCATGCTCACGATCCGCATCCGCGCCAGTTCATCCGCTCGGTCCCTACATATTCGGATAATTCGGTCCGCCGCCACCCTCGGGGACGACCCAATCGATGTTTTGTTCCGGGTCCTTGATGTCGCATGTCTTGCAGTGAACGCAGTTCTGCGCGTTGATCTGCAATCGCGGCTCGGCCGATTCGTCGGGCCGCACGATCTCGTAGACCCCGGCAGGACAATAGCGCTGTTCCGGCGAGTCGTAGAGGCGATAATTGATCGCTATCGCCTTTGCCGGGTCGCGCAACTTGAGGTGCGCCGGCTGGTTCTCTTCGTGGTTGGTATTGGAGATGAACACTGACGAGAGCCGGTCGAAGGTGACCTTGCCGTCGGGCCGCGGATAGTCGATCGGCGGCGCCGCACCGGCGCGCATCAGCTGGGTATGGTCGGGGTGATGGTGAAACGTCCACGGCGCCCGCCCGCGCAGGACATAGGTGTCGAGCGCCGAATAGGCGAGACCGGCCCACAGCCCGAGGCGGAAGCTCGGCCGGATGTTGCGCACCCGGTAAAGCTCGTCCCACACCCAGCTCGCCCGCAATGCCGCGCCGATGCTGGCTTCCGCATCGCCGCCGAGCCGGGCGAACACCGCCTCCGCCGCCGCCATGCCGGATTTCATCGCGGTGTGGTTGCCCTTGATCTTGGGCACGTTGATAAAGCCGGCGGCGCAGCCGACCAGCCCCCCGCCGGGAAAATCGAGCTGCGGGATCGACTGGAACCCGCCTTCGTTCAAGGCCCGCGCGCCATAGGCGACGCGGCGTCCGCCCTCAAAGAACGGGCGAATTGCCGGGTGCGTCTTGAACCGCTGGAATTCCTCGAACGGGCTCAGATACGGGTTCTTGTAGTCGAGGCCGATGACGAACCCGACCGACACCTGCCCGCCTTCGAGATGATAGAGAAACGAGCCGCCATAGGTGTTGCCGTCGAGCGGCCAGCCGATCGTGTGAATGGCCAAGCCCGGCCGGTGCCGTTCCGGCGCGACTTCCCACAATTCCTTGACGCCGATCGCATAAGTCTGCGGGTCGTGGCCCTCGCGCAGGCCGAAGCGCGCGACCAGGGTTTTCGTCAACGAGCCGCGGCAGCCTTCGGCGAACAGGGTTTCGCGCGCGCGCAGTTCGACGCCGCGGGTGAAATTGGCGGTCGGCTTGCCGTCCTTGCCGATGCCCATGTCGCCGGTGGCGACGCCGACGACGCGGCCGTCGTCGCTGTAAAGCACCTCGGCCGCGGCAAAGCCGGGATAGATCTCGACCCCGAGCTCTTCCGCCTGCTGCGCCAGCCAGCGGCACAGATTGCCGAGGCTGATGACGTAGTTGCCGTGGTTGTGCATCTGCGGCGGCGTCGGCAGGCGCAACGCACGGTTGCGGGTCAGGTAGAGGAACCGGTCCTCGGTCGCCGGCGTGTCGAGCGGCGCGCCGCGCTCGCGCCAATCCGGGATCAGCTCGTTGAGCGCCTTCGGGTCGAACACCGCGCCCGAGAGGATGTGCGCACCGACCTCCGACCCCTTTTCGACGACGCAGACGCCAAGCTCCCCGCCGGACGCGGCGGCAAGCTGCTTCAGTCGGATCGCCGCCGACAATCCGGACGGGCCGGCGCCGACGATGACGACATCGTATTCCATCCGCTCGCGTTCAGTTTCCGCCACCGTGCTACCTCGGCCATTCGTTGCCCGATTATATAAACAAGTTCGGCGCCGGGCCTTCCTTACCGCGTCATTGCGGCAAAGGCCACGACGTCGGCGGGCGAGGATGCTAGTGTGCGCAATCCGAAATTCGCCATATCTTGGGGTGGCCTTGGATTTGAAGTTCGCAAACGCGGCCGCCACCAAACCCGTGCGAACTTCAACTCCGCCACACTAGACTCGCCTCATGCCGCCGCAGGATGTCGCAACGCTCCCGCCGGCCGCCGACCGGGCCGCCACCCTGGCGCTATTGCGCTGGCAGGTCGAGATGGGCGCCGACGAGGCGATCGCCGAAATCGCGCCGAATCGGCTGGCCCCGGCACCCAAGCCGGCGCCGCTCGCCGCGCCGGAACTCCGCCCGCGGCCGCCGGTGGCGCCCCCGCTCGTCGGCCCGCCGAGC
>JASHNY010000191.1 GCA_030041385.1 Alphaproteobacteria bacterium | reverse complement strand
GGACATTTCGAGACCGTCGAACTCGACCCAGTTCCAGCCGATCCCGACGCCCAGGCGAAGCCGGCCATCGGAGAACAGGTCGACATCCGCAGCCTGTTTGGCGAACAGGGCCGTCTGCCGCTGCGGCAGGATGATCACGCCGGTGACCAATTCGAGTTTCCTGGTGATGCCGGCGAGGTAGGCGTAAGTGACCAGCGGCTCGTGGAACGGGTCGGTTTCCTTATAAGGGCCGGTCAGCTTCGGTTCCCTGCCGGCATGAACGGCGCCGAGGACATGGTCGTAGATCACGATATGGTCGTAACCCAAATCTTCCGCCGCCTGGGCAAATGCCTTGACTGCCCCCGTGTCGCCGCCGAGTTCGATCTGGGGATACACCACACCAGCTTTCATCCTACACCTCCGACACCTCGGCGAACTCCGGCGACCGCCGTGCCAATTACCGCGTCATTCCGGGGCATCGCGCGAGGCGAGCCCGGAATGACCGTGATCTGATTGCGTCTAAGCTCATCTTTCCTAGAAAAAGACAAACGACCGGACCACGACGTTCCGGCGGCATCGCGCGTTGGCGGGCGCGGTCGGGTCGACGCAGGCGGTATGGAAAGACCAGCGTGAGACCGAGCCGTCGGTGACCGAGTCGTAGCACTTGAGCATCGACACCTCGGTGGGTTTTTGCTGGGGAAACCAGTACCACTCGTGGTTTGGACGATAGGTGAAGCGGGTGGTCTCGCCGACGCGGTCGTCGTAGATCCGGTAGTTGTTGATGTACGGCTGGTCGGCGAAGGAAGGCCAGGCGCAGAGCACGAAGGGGTACTGCTCGATCGTCTCCATCGGTTTGGCGAGATTGATCGACATGAACCGCCGCGACATCTTGGCGTCGGCCTCTTCCTCCGTGTAGTGCTGCGTGCGCCCGAAGTTCCGCAGGTTTTTGGTGAGCAGTTCGCGGCAGCGCACGCGGCCGCTGTTGTCGTTCAGGTCGTTGTGCACGAGGTTGGCGTAATTGGCGTTCACGCCCGGGTTCTTGGCGTCCTGGTCTTCGGTGCGGTCGCCCTTGTAGTCCTTGTCGAAGATATCGTGGTTGTAAACGAGCGCATCGGTCGCATCCGGGAAGAAATCGAGCAGCAGCTTTTCGATCTCCGGGTAGAACACGCGCTCCACCTCGGCCGAATCGTAGAAATTCGTGCATTTGGACTCAAGGTGCGCCAGCGACAGGCCGAGCTTGTCCATGCATTCGGCGCTGTTGGGCGAGAGGCCCGGATAATACTCGCCGATGCGGCGCGCATCGCGCATCACCTGCGGGAAGAACAGGTCCCGCCGCCGGTTGCCCTGCTCGTTCTTGCGCAGGATCGCCGCGATGTCGGCGCGCGCCGGGTCTCGCCAGAGCGCGTTGGACGGCACCACCGAGTAGCTCGGCCGTTCGTGGACAGTGTAGGGCAATGGCAGCGCCAGGCCGCCCGGCGGGGCTTTGAGGCTGTTCGACTGGCGGATGTATTTCACGCACTCGTCATAGTCGCGGAACCCGAGGCCCCACTTGGTCTTGATCGGGCCTGGTGGCGCCTTGTCGATCATGTCGATGACGCGCTGGCTCTCGCCCGCGGCGATCTCCGCGATCGCGTCCGCGAGCGCCACGGCGGTGCCCGCATCGCCGTCCCGGTCGAACGCCATGTAGGACAGGCCGCCATGCGCCGCGATCGGTTCCGGCTGGCCCGCCGTGCGCTGGAGCGGCGGCACATAGGGCGACGGAGCTCTCTCCACGTCCGCGGCGAGGTTGTTGTCGGTGACCTCGAACTGGTTCATGGCACACCTCCGGCTATATCGGCCTCACCGTGGCATACGGAGCGTGCGATTTCCAGACCATGCGATGGCAGAGTCTCAGCTTGACAGGTGCGGCCATTCCGGGATGCCCACGGCAACAGCCGAGCGCAGGCCCGGAAGCCATGACGCCTCTCATCAGCAGGGCCGGGAGATAAGACTTTGCCGCCCCGCCAACCCTGCTTAGGATCGGCCGTGAGGATAGCCGGCTACTGACAGCCCCAAGGCCATACCGCCGCGCCGCCGGAGCCAAGGGGCGGAGCATTGGTGTGTATCCAGGCGAAAACCCCCAAGCGAGTGCCCGGGGACCAATCGCGGAGGACTTCGATGCCGAGTGTGCTCTACGCGGGGCTGCAGGACGGGGACAAAATCGCGGTTCTCTCGGATACCGGGCTTCTGATGCCTGCGGGCCACGCGGCGACGGAGGCGGTGCCGAGCGCGTTCTGCCTCGATCCCGAAGGCAGATTCCTGTTCGCCCTAGCGGACGTTGGACCGCGCCCCGCCGCGATTGCGGCCGTCCGCCTTGGAAACTGATTGCAGCGAGCGACAGCGATGAACGATTTGACGGTGATTGATCTGGACGAAGACCGGTTTGCCATCGGCCAGCCGGTGCCGCGCGGCGAAGACCCGGTTCTGTTGCGGGGCCAGGGGCATTACTCCGATGATTTCAGCCGGCCGGGCCAGGCCTATGCGGTCATGGTGCGCAGCCAATACGGGCATGGCGTGATCCGCGGTATCGACACCGAGCAGGCCCGCACGATGCCGGGTGTCCTGGCGGTCTATACGGCGGCCGATCTTGCGGCGGGCGGGATCAGCCCGATGCCGGCGCGCCAGGTGATGAACAATCGCGACGGCACGCCGATGCTACAGCCGGTTCGCCACGTGCTTGCAACCGACAGGGTGCGGCATGTCGGCGAGGCGGTTGCCTGCGTCATCGCCGAAACCGTCACCGCCGCCAAGGATGCTGCCGAACTGGTAGCGGTTGAAATCGACCCGCTGCCGGTGGTCACGGAACCCGCCCGTGCCGCCGCGGCGGATGCACCGCAGCTCTATGACGAGGTGCCCCGCAATGTCGGGCTCGATTTTCACTTCGGCGACAGCGACCAGGTCGCCGCCGCTTTTGCCTCTGCGGCCCATGTCACAAATTTGCGGCTGCGCAACAACCGGATCGTCGTCAATCCGATGGAGCCGCGTGCGGCGCTCGCCGAATACGATGCCGAACAGCACCATTGGACGCTCCACGTCGGCTGCCAGGGTGTCTTCGGCTTCCGCAACTATATCGCCCAGGTGATGGGCGTGGGGCGCGACAAGGTTCGGGTCGTAACCGATCGCGTGGGCGGCTCCTTCGGCATGAAGCAGCCGAATATGCCCGAGTATTTCTGTATCCTGCACGGTGCGCGCATGCTCGGCCGCCCGGTCAAGTGGACCGACGAGCGATCCGGCAGCTTCGTCTCAGACACGCATGGCCGCGACCACGACATGACCGCCGAATTGGCGCTCGATCGCGACGGGAATTTTCTGGCCGTGCGGCTGACGGGCTACGGCAATCTCGGCGCGACCTACGGCGCGCCCGGGCCTTCGACCCGCAATGCGCAGCGCAATACGCTTGGCGTGTACAAGACGCCGCTCATCGAGGTGAATACCCAATGCGTGTTCACCAACACAACGCCGGTCGGCGCCTATCGCGGCGCCGGACGCCCCGAGGCCAATTACTACATGGAACGGCTGGTCGACACCGCCGCGCGCGAGATGGGGATAGACCAGCTCGAACTGCGCCGCCGTAATCACATCCCGCGGGAGGCGATGCCGTATAAGAGCCCGAATGGCACAACCTATGACAGCGGCGACTTCACAAACCTGCTGAACAAGGCGGTGGCGCTGGCGGATTGGCCCGGCTTTGCGAAGCGCAAGGAGGAAAGCCGGGCGCGCGGCAAGCTGCGCGGCCGGGGCATCAGCGACTACCTCGAACTGACCGGCCCGCCCGGCCGCGAGATGGGCGGCATCCGCTTCGAGCCGAACGGCGACGTCACCATCGTTACCGGCACGCTCGATTACGGCCAGGGGCACTGGTCGCCGTTTGCGCAGGTGCTTGCGGCCCGGCTCGGCATCCCGTTCCGGCGCATCCGCCTCTTGCAGGGCGACAGCGACGAGTTGATCGCCGGCGGCGGCACCGGCGGTTCGAAGTCGATGATCGTCAGCGGCAACGCGATCATCGGCGCGGCCGACAAGGTCATCGAGCGCGGGAAGCAGATCGCCGCGCACGTATTGGAGGCGGCCGCGGCCGATATCGAGTTCCATGCCGGCCGTTTCGTGATCGCCGGCACCGACCGCGCGGTCGGCCTGATGGAGCTGGCGGCCCAAATCAATGGCGGCCTGGCGCTGCCGCCGGAGCTGCCGCAAAGCCTGGACGTGGCCGAAATCTATGACGGGCCGCCCTCCGCGTTCCCGAACGGCTGCCATATCGCCGAAGTCGAGGTCGATGCCGAGACCGGCATCGTCGAGGTGGTGAAATACACGTTCGTCAACGATTTCGGGGTGGTCATCAACCCGCTCCTCGTAAACGGCCAGGCGCACGGCGGGATCGTGCAGGGAATTGGCCAGGCGCTGCGCGAGCACACCGTCTACGATGCTGACGGACAGTTGCTGACCGGCTCGTACATGGACTACGCCATGCCGCGCGCTGACGACGCGCCATTGTTCCAGCACGAGTTTCACTCGGTGCCGGCGACGACCAACCCGCTCGGCGCCAAGGGCTGCGGCGAGGCGGGCTGTGCCGGCGCGCTGCCCTCGGTGGTGAACGCGCTGGTCGACGCGCTGGCGGAATTCGGCATCCGGCATATCGACATGCCGGCCACCCCCGAGCGTGTCTGGCGCGCGATCAGGGCCGCGCGAAGCAGATGACCGGCATCGTCCGCTTCCAGCGCTGAGCCGCCGTGAGGCGTGCCCGGCGCCTCATCCCCTTCGCATCCTCGGCCTTGTACGAACTCACTGACGCAGGAAAGATCGCATGCAGAATACGTGGCGCGCTGATCCGCTTGTCTGGGGCCACGGGCCTCGCATTTTCGAGGTGTTCCTGGAACCGACCTGCCCGTTTTCCGTCAAGGCGTTCGGCAAACTTGACGACCTGCTCGACCAAGCGGGCGAGGACCGCATTACCATCAAGCTCCGACTTCAGTCGCAGCCTTGGCACATGTACTCGGGGGTGATCGTACGCTGTATCCTGGCCGCCTCAACCCTGGAAAACGGCAAGGCAGCAGCGAAATCTGTTATGGCCGCGGTCGCCGCGCATCGCGAGGAATTTGAATTCGACCGCCATTGCAGCGGGCCAAACCTTGACGCTACGCCCAACGACATCATCAGGCGGATCGAGCGCTACAGCGGCGTGAAACTTGCCGAAGCGTTTGCGATCCCCGATCTGGACCGCGAGGTGAAGTGGCACTGCAAATATGCACGCCAGAACGGCATCCACGTGTCGCCCACCTTCATGATAGACGGGCTGGTGCAGGCCGATATGAGCAGTGGCGACCCCGTCGCCGAATGGGCGTCTCGCCTGCTCAAGCGTTGATTCAACCGCGAAATTTCAAACCGCCGCTTTCGGCGCGTTACCGCGCTTTATTGCGCCGGTTGGCCTTGGCAGTGGCCGGGGACCCACTTGCCGTTCACGTAGTTGTCAGGAACCCAGGGCACTCCCGCCGGGCAGGCCTGCGCCTGCGCTGGAGCTGTGGTCGGGGCGCACCCCGCTATCGGGGCAGTCGCTGCGACGCCGATGATAAGGCAGGCGAACATCATGGCAACCAAACGCATGTTCATGTCCGTTCCTCCTGCGGATGCTGTCGGCAGTGCGAGGTTTTAGGCGAACATGCACGCGCACTCCGGCTCCTCGGCGAGCGGTAGGAAGCCCAGGATGGCGCGGTCGATGATCCGGCTATCCTTGATGATCACCGAGATTTCGTCAAGCCGCCGCAGGACCGTTGTCACGTCAACATTGAACCGAAGCGTCGGGCGAAACGCTCGAAGCGTCAGGTTCAGCCGAATAGTTTGGTGACGGCGAAGAGAATGAGGCCGATCGTGCCGCCGACGATCGTGCCGTTGATGCGGATGAACTGAAGGTCCTTACCGACCTGGAGTTCCACCCGCTTGACGAAGGTCTCGTTGTTCCAGCGCGCGACCACGCCCGCGACATAGGCGCCGATCTCGTCGCGATGGCGGACAACGGTGTTCAGCACCAATTGCCGCGCCGATTGGTTGATACTGTCCCTGACCCTCTCGTCGTTGCCGATCCATTCGCCGAGCGCCGGCATCGCGCCCTCGATCACTTCGGCGAGCCTGGCGGTTCCGCTTTCCGCCTCGGCTTTCAAATGCGCCTCCGCCTCGCCGACGAGCCAGGCGAGATAGTCGTTCACCAATTTGCTGTCGAGCACGTCGCTCTTGACCCGCTCGCACCAGGCGTAAGTCTCCGGATCGGTGGCGAGGCGCTCGATCAGCCCGTCGAGAAACCTGCGGTACTCGCGGCGCCAGGAATGGTCCGGGGCGCGGGCGGCGGCAAGAACCTTGAGCAGCCCGTCGAGGTACATGTCGCCCAGCTTCGCGTTGACCCAACGCGGCCGCCATTTCGACGCATGTTCGGTTATCTTGTCGCGCAGCATCACGCGGTTGTTGCCAAGAAAACGGGTCGCGCCGTCGATGGCGAGGTCGAAGACGGCGTCGTGCTGGTTCTGCGCGACCATCACCGCGAGCACCCGCCCGGCCAGCGGTGCAGCGGCGATCGCGTCGATGCCGCGGCGGATCAGGTCGCGGGTCGCATCGCGTACCGGCGACCGGGCGAACAAATCCAGCAATGGCGGCAACAATTCCCGCGACCAGCGGACGAGGAGGCCGGCGTTTTCCCGGTCGCAGAGCCAGTCGGCGAGGCGGCGGGCAATATCGATGCTGTCCAGCCGTTCGGAAATCTCGGGGTAATCGAAGAAGCTGCCGGAAAAAAAACCCCCGATCGTGTCGGCAATGCGCTGCTTGTGGCGGGTCAGGATCGCTGTATGCGGGATCGGCAGTCCGAGCGGGTGGCGGAACAGCGCGACGACGGCGAACCAATCGGCGCAGGCGCCGATCATGGCCGCCTCCGCGAAGGCGCGCGGATAGGCCAGCCACGGCAGCTGCGCCTCGTATACCGAACAGCCGGCAAAGGCCGCCAGCATCAGGACGAGAAGGCCGGTCGCCAGCGACCGCATGCGGGTCAATGCCGCCCGGCGCTCGCCGGTATCCCCGTGCCAGACCGCGTCTGCGGCGGAAATCAGAGCCATCGGAAAGCTGCTTCAGTTTTTCCATGCGCCCGGCGCATCGCCGGCCCGGGTTCGCGCCCGATCATCCCGCTTGCGAGGTGCGACATAAAGCGTTGCGGCCGGCCCCACCGGATGGTCAGCGCGGTCATGCCGTTGCCCGGCCGCGCGCGGCCGGACGGTCGCACCGGCCCTCACGGGTTGTGCAGAATCGGCCTGATCCCGTTGAGGCTGGCGAGCACGGCCGAGCCGTTGCTCAGCAGCGCGGTCGCCACCGGGCTGATCAGGAATCCGGGCAGGGCGAGCCCCAGCGCCAGCGTATTCATGACCGCAACGATCGCGTAGTTCTCCTTGATCAGCGCCACGGCGTCGCGCGAAATCTCGATCGCCTTCGCCACTTTCCAGAGGGAATCCTCCATCAGCACGATGTCGGCCGCCTCGTGGGCGATGTCCGGGCCGTGGCGCATCGCGATCCCGACATCGGCAAAGGCGAGCGCCGGCGAATCGTTGATGCCGTCGCCGACCATCGCGACGCGCCTGCCGGTGCGCTGCAGGTCCTGGATCACCTGGGCCTTGTCGGCCGGCAGCATCTCCGCCACTTCGCGCGTGAGCCCGAGGCGGCGCGCCACGGCCCCCGCAACCCGGGCATCATCGCCGGTCAACATGACGGTTTCGCGAATGCCCATGCCGTGCAACGCCGCGATCACCGCGCCGCTCTCGGCGCGGATCCGGTCTTCATAGGCGACAAGGCCGGCGACCGAGCCGTCCACCGCCACCCACAGGCACGAGCAGCCGCGCTCCTCGATCGCCGCGCGGTCGGCCGCGACATGATCGATGCGAATGCTGCTCTGCCGCAAAAAGCGCTCGCTGCCGACATGGACGTAATAACCGTTGACCCGGCCCTCGACGCCGAGCCCGACGCTGTACCGGGCATCGTCTACCGGTGGCAGCTGAACCTCGAGCTCGCCCATTTTGACGCGCAGCGCCTCGGCCACCGGATGCCGGAAATTGGTCTCGGTGGCGGCGGCGAGCACCAGCAGGTGATCGGCAGGGATGTGGGGGCTGTATGACAGCGTATCGACGACGCTGGGAACGCCGTGGCTCAGCGTGCCGGTTTTGTCGAAGACGATGGTATCGACCTCGGCCAGCCGCTCGAGGTGGCTGCCGCTTTTGATGACGATGCCGAGGCGGGCGGCTTGGGTCATCGAGGCCAGCACCGTGGTCGGCGCGGCGACGCGGATGCCGGTGCCGTAATCGACGATGACCAGCGACAGGAACCTGCTGAAATCCGAGGTGACCGCGGCGGCGCCGGCGGCCAGGCCGATGGTCGGCAACACCAGCCGATCGGCGAGCTTTTCCGCATGGTTCTGGATCCGGGTATCGCCGAGCGGCGCCATGTCGGTGAGGCGGGCGATCTGCCCCGCCGTGGTCTGAATGCCGAGGCGCTGTGCGCGAATGGTCAATTGCCCCTGGCTGACGATGGTCGCCGCGAACACGGTCTCGCCGATGCCGCGCAACACCGGCAGGGCCTCGCCGGTGATCGTCTTCTGGTCGAGCAGGGCCTCCCCGTCGATGATCTCTCCGTCGACCGGGATCATCTCCCCGGGATAAACCACGACGCAGTCGTCGATCGCCAGTTCGGCCGCCGGCACCGACCGCACCGTGCCGTCTTGCAATACCCACGCGGCCCTCGCCTGGAATTCGAGAAGTTCGCTCGCCGCGCGTCTGGAACCGTCGGCGGTCAGATCGCGGATCCAGTCGCCGAGCCGTATCAGCCAGGTGATGGCGCTGCCGGCGATCGTGTTGCCTTGCACGAGCGAAGCGCCGATCGCGAGCGAGTCGAGGAAATCGACGTTGGGGCGCCCTTCCTGCTGCCAGACGTTCCAGGCGCGGCGAAAGATCGGCAGCCCGCAATACAGCATCAGCGGCACGTTGAGCGCGGCGGCCACCGGGTTTGCCGAAAAGGCAAGCGCCAGAGACAGGCTGGGCAGGGCGAGTGGCCAATGCATTCCCGGCAAGGTGTCGCCCGCGGCGGCGCCGGCTTCGGCCTCGGCTTCCGCCGCTGTGCAGGCGATCAGCGTTTCGAGGTCCGCGACATCCAGTTCCGCCAGCAGCGCCAGCATGTTGTCGAGCGTCTGCGAGCGCTCGGGCTGGTATTCGACCACGAGGCTGGCGCAATCGTGATTGATCCGCGTGGCTTTCACCCAATCCTGGCGGGCCAGCCATCCGACGACGGAGGCGGCAAGCGCTGTCGGGTTCCGCAGCGCCGGGATGTGCAGTCGAATCCGCCCGGGGATCGAATGACAGATCGAAAAGTTCACGGTTCCCCTCTTTCGGGAGGGGTCACCCCCGGACGGCGGACGGCGCGGCAGCCGCAGTGGCGCCACCGCGCAGTTCCACGAAGTGATTGACCGTGAAAATGGCTAGCGTCACCCACATCGGCGTCCCCGCCTCCAGACCGAGGTAAAGGAAGGTGTAGGCTGCAAGGCCGCCCGCCACGACGATCTTCAGGTCGATCGTGTTGCCGGTTATTATCTTCAACTCGCGGTCCACGCCCCTGAAGATTTCGACGATGGCCTTGGCTACGCTGGAATGCGCGGCAAGGAAGTCGGCCTCCATCTCGATTCTTTTCGTCAGCTCGGTCACCTCGTCCCCCGGCAGCACGGACGGCGCCATCGACAAATACCGGCTCACCGAGGAATCGAAATTGTGCTGGAATTCCTGCTCGTGCTTCGGATCGTAGTGGATGACGATGCTGCCGGTTTCCGGCCTCGTCCTGATGCTGACGACGCCGGGGATTGACGAGAACGCCTCGCGATAGCTGTCCAGTACCTCGGGATTGGATTTCGCCGAAGGGACCCTCATGCGGATGCGTCCGCGGATCCTGTGTTCGATGCGGGCCCGACGTTTTTTTCGATGCGGAGGCGTCGGCGCAGCGGCAGGACGGTCCGCCCTCGTCGCTCGCATTTCACCGCTGGCTTCGCCGATGTCAGGGTGCTGTGCGGACTGGCTCATCCGTTCCCCTTAAGGTTCGTCGGCAAACATGCCGCAGGCCGCATCGTGCGGCAGCGGGCTTGCAGTGGCCTGGACGTGCCCGGGCGCGCCTCAGCCGGTCGCCTCGGCCTCTTCCGCCTCCACCTCGGCAGCGATGTCGTGCATCCTTTCTTGCGCTTCGGCCACGACATTGCGCGCCCGCCGGGTCATTTTGTATGCGCCGCGAACGGCGGCATTAAACACCGGCTCCAGCCGCTCGCCCACTTGCGGCAGATATTTGGGCGCATAGGCGGCGGCGACGCCGATCAGCATTCCCGGAATCAGCGCGACATCGAAAACTGCGGCGGCGACGCCGATTGCGCCGATCGTCGCCACCGTCGTCGTTAAGTCGGGCTCGCGCGCTGCTCCCGCCGCGGGCCCGTCGGGTTCAGGCGACGACGATGCTTTTCCGCCATCGCCGCCGACATTGACGTCTGCCTTGAATTTAGGCATGGCGCGTGCTCCATCCGCAAAAGCGATTGTCACGAGAACGTCATTTAACGGCCATCCGGTCCCTCGGCGCCAGCAGATTTTTGCTCGTGCCCTGTCGTCCGGGGCGGATGCTGGCGCACGGGCGGAGTTTGGGGGCGGGTGTCGCGCCGCCCGGGGCGTGAAGTTTGTGCTCGCCCGGCCCGCCGACCTGATATGGTTTGTCGGCTTCCGATGCCGTGAAGGCCCGTCAACACGAGGGGAGAATCGTCATGAAGGTGGTCACACTGCGAAACATACCGGACGTTCCCGTGGAAGGTGCCGACCGGATCGAGGGATGGACCGGCCCGGTCGCCCGCTCGCGCCAGACCATCATACAGCCCGGGGACTCGGCCAACTACAATTGCAGCGTCGTCAATTTCAGCCAGGGCTGCACCACGGGGTGGCATACCCACACTTGCGACCAGATCCTCGTCGTAACCTCGGGCTCGGGCATGGTGGCGACCGAGCACGAGCAGCACGAGATCAATGTCGGCGACGTTGTCCACATCAAGGCCGGCGAGCGCCACTGGCACGGCGCCAAGGCCGACACGACCATGGGGCACATCACCATCACCGCCGTCGGCGGCCAGGCGACCTGGGGCTAGCGCAGGCGCGGGCCGGGATCCATCCCGAGGTACACCCGGCCGCCGATCGGATACCACTCGGGCGCGATCGTGACCGTCTGGCCGACGACGTGCAGGTCGCGCCAGCACTCGGCCAGGCGGCTGTCGCGGCGAAACGAGGTGCTGCCGCCGTGCCGGTACACCAGATCCATCGCCTGGCGGGCGCTGTCGGCGGCGTAGACCGACGCCAGTCGGCAGCGCGCCCGCTGCTCCAGGGTGGTTTCCCTGCCGGTGGCCACGGTGTTCCACAACTCGGTGATCATCGCCGTGCGGTAGGCGCGTCCGGCGTTCAAGATCGCATCGGCGCGCCCGATCGCGTCTTGCACCTGGGGGTTGTCGCACAACAGGCCGGTGCGGCCGCGCGGCGTCTTTCCGCCAGCGAGCTCGATCAGGGCGTCGATGCCGGCACGCGCGATGCCGGTGATCACCGCGCTGTGGTGCGGCCCGACCCAGCATGGGCTCGGCAGGTCGTAGGTGACGCCGGGCCAGCGCGACCATTGGTTGTCGAGCGGCATGCCGAGATGCGGGGTCGTGCGCCGCTCGGGCAGGAAAACGTCCGCGACCGTCCAGTCGAAGCTGCCGGTTCCGCGCAATCCCGCCACGTCCCAGCTGCCGGGCACGATTTCGGCTTCGGCCCGTGCGAAGACCCCGCGCCAAAACAGCGGCCGGCCGTCCGGGCCGAGGCGCGGCCGGCCGTCGTCGAGCACCTGGAAGCTGCCCAGCATCCAGCTGCTTTCCTGGCAGCCGCTGCCGAACTGCCAGCGGCCGGTGACGCGATAGCCGCCAGCGACCGGCACGGCTTCGCCGCCGCCCTGCACCGCGGTGCCGGCGACGACGGTGTCCGCCCCCTTGGCATAGATCTCGTGAACCCCGTCGTCCGGCAGGCCCAGCGTGACGAGCTGGGCGACCCCGTTATTGGCGAGGTTCCACCCGACCGAGCCGGCGCCTTCGGCCAGCCGCTCGACGACGCGCAGATAGGTCAGCGGATCCACCTGCAGGCCGCCGAGAGCGCGCGGGATCACCATGCGGTAGAAGCCGGCCGCGTGCAGCTCTTTCACCAGGGCCGGCGGCAGGCGCTGCTCGCGCTCGATTTCGTCGCGATAGCGGCGGAGCGTCGGTTGCAAGGCGGTTGCCGCCCGCACCAGGGGCTGCGCATCGATGTCTGCCGGCAACCGCTCCGCTTCGGCGATAGTGGACACGGGCTTCTCCTGCCGAACCAAACCGCCTTAAGGTCTACACGAAAATCCGGACATTGAGAGCCGCTGAGTTCGGCGGCGACGGTTGCGCCCCCGGTCGATCGCTACCAGGTGCCGGTCCGTTCGACATACGGCGACAGGCTTTGCAGCGACCACCGCAGCGGCACTGCGCCGGGCCGGCGCCAGGCCCGGGCGACGTGCAGGCGCCACAGCCGCTCGGCGCCGAGCAAGCGCTCGTTTTCCGGCATTTCCCAGACGATCTCCGTCCGTCCCTGTAGCAGCAGCAGATCGCCGCCGGAAAAATCGGGAAACAGCAGCGCGGCGCGCGGATCGACCACCATGTTGCCGAGGGTGTTGAAGTAGCGGTTGCCGGCAAAGTCGGGAATGGTGAGGGTGTCGCCGTCGACGCAGACAAAGCCGGGTTTTCCGCCGCGATGGGAGACATCGACGCGGTCGCGGCCATCCGAGGTGGCGACGAACAGCGTGTCGGCACCGGCGATGGCGTCGCGCGCCGGCTGATCCAACCGATCCATGCGCTCGGCCGCCTGCGTATCGGCGCCGACCGGCGCAACGCTGCGGATGTGGATGTATTTCGCACAATTGCCGAAGCTTTCCCGAACCGCAACGACGAGCGCATTTCCGACCTCGACGAGCACGCCGTTCGCCCGGTTGCGCCGGCCGGTGGCGAGGTCGATCCCCAGCAGCCCCACGGGTGCGCCCGGCTTGAACCACGGCGCCGCCGGATCGGCCGGATCGGGCAAGGCGGCGATGCGGAGCGTCTGCGCATCCGGTGCGGCGATAAAGCCGGACCGCCCCGCCAGGATCGTCGCGATCGGCCAGCCGGCCTCGGCGACGGTTGCGGCGAGCACGAAGGGCAAAGACCCGAAAAACTCGCGGTGCTGGTCTGGCATCCGGTGGCGAATTGGCACGATGCGCGCCGCCACCCCGGCATGGACCTGGGCAGCGCGTTCGCCGGCATGAAACGGGTTTTCGATCAGATCGCTCATGACCACCGAACTCCTGATTGGGGAGCGGAGCGAGCCTGCCCCGATACCTCCCGCAAGATCGCGCCATCTCACGTAATCCTTGCCTCGTTCCGTTGTAATGACGAAAAAGGAAAACCCACAATTTCAATTCACGGAATAACGGATGGATCGCCTGGACGAGCTCTCCGTGTTTGTTGCCATTCTCGACACGGGCAGCCTTGCCGGCGCCGCACGCCGTTTGCGCCGCTCGCCGCCGGCGGTCACGCGGGCGCTGGCGGGACTTTTCCTTTGCAATCTCTATGGTTGATCGATAGCGCCCAATTGCGCTTGCACATCTCGGTCGGAGGGTTAAAAAATCGTTAAGCCCACCGGCGCGCCCCTCTTCGTAGCCGGCGCTGCGGTCGTTCCCCCCGGCAACCGTAGGTGTAGTGGTGCAGGATACAATCGAACCAGTCGCGCTTTGCCTGGCGCTCGGCTTGGCGCTATCGCTGATCGTTGCGGCCGTATCGTCGCGATCCGGCCGAAATCTTGGCGGCCGGAGCATCGTTGCGCGCCTCGTGCTTACCGGGGTGCCGATCGGGCTGGGCATCAACTACCTGTTGTATCAGGACGCGGCGATGATCGCCTGCGCCGGGGCGAGCGCCGTCCTGTGTCTCTACGCGCTGCGCGGCTGGTGGATGCCCGACCGCCTGTCGGCCGCGCTCGGCCGGATGCCGCGCCCAGCCGCCGCGACGCCGGACGCGCCGGCGTTTTCCACGCCGGGCAGGGTGGTGCGGCTCGTCACCGGGCGACGGCGAGCATCGGCGGCGTCCGCGGCGTTGCGCTCGCGAACGTTGAATGTGGTCCGCGACGACCGGCATACCGAGCGCCCGGCGACCGACAGCTCGATACCCCGCGCCGCCTAGCCCGCGCACCCGCCGCGGGCGGGGCGCTCCGGCCGGCGCAATACCGCCGAAAAGCAGAAAACCTCAGCGGGGGGAGCTGAGGTTCTCCGTTTCAGCCAGGCTGTCGGGGCCGCGACAGGGGATTACCGTGGCCCCAGGTACGTACCTGTCAAAGATAGCCGGGGAGCGTAATAAACACCATCCGCTCCCGGTTACGTCTTTGGTTCAACCGGCTTACGGC
>JASHNY010000190.1 GCA_030041385.1 Alphaproteobacteria bacterium | reverse complement strand
CCAAACCAGCCAGACCCAGAGCCTTGCCTCTTACTCGGCCGCTGTCCTTCTCAAAGATGAAACCTCACGCCACAACCAGACCCAAATCCCCTCACCGAAGACCCAAACCCAGCCGCAGCGCGTCCCATCCGCAAGCAACAGCGCCCTTCGACGCCGCCGCCCGCGCATCCCTTCCACTCCCCTCACAATCTCAATCATCATACCCCGCCGGCACCGACGCTGCACCAGCCGCCCGTGGGGGGCGGAAGAAGCCACGTCATCCGGCGCGGAACCTCGCCCGCGAACGGCGGGCGAGCGACCAACATAGTGACCGACGCAGGACCTGTCCAGGGCAGGACGCATAAAATTTCACCGGACCGGTTGCGCGCCAGTGGTCCAATTCAGGCGAATGAATCCCGACCGTCATTCCGGGGCGGCCCGAGGGGCCGAGCCCGGAACCCATGTTCCAGAGGCCGGTGTTCATGGGTTCCGGATTCGCCGCTGCGCGGTGCTCCGGAATGACTCGAGTGACGGGTTTCAAATGTCAGATTCCAGCCACTAGATCAGCCCCAATTCGCGCAATTCGCGCAGCATCGCCTCGGGCGCCGGCTCGTCGCCAATGCTGGCGCCGCCGGTTGCGTCGGGCGGCGCGTCGGCGGGCAGCAGATAGCGCCAGCCCTGGAACGGCCGGAACGGGCGCCACAGCGTCGGCACGACTTCGGGCTCGGTCTCGATCAGGCAATAGGCGCGGCCGCTGTCGTTGCGCTTGGCGAGAAAGCCGCTGACGCGCTGGCGGGCCCGGATCTGGCCGCGAATGACCCAATAGAGCGAGCCTCCCGCAAGCACCTCCGCCTCGCGGCGCGGCCGGTTGCGGGTGTAGACCCAACTGGCGCCGCGCTCGGCCAGGCGCTCGGCGCGAAAGCGGCGCAATTCCTCGAAGCTGCCGGCGCCGACCGCCAGTTTCACGAGATGCAGCGGGCCTGCAGCCGCGGCGTAACCGTCCGCCATCAGGCGCTCGCTTCGGGCGACGCCAGCGCGACCAGTTCCGCCCCCTCCTCGACCGGATCGCCGACTGCATAGCGCAGGCGCTCGACGATGCCGTCCCGCGGCGCCGCGATCGTGTGCTCCATTTTCATCGCCTCGATGACGAGCAGCGGCTGGCCGCGGCGCACCGCGTCACCGGCGGCGACGAAGAGCTGCACGACCCGCCCCGGCATCGGCGCGCTGAGCCGGCCGCCGGCTTCATGCGCCTGCTCCGGCGCAGCCAGCGGGTCGATCTCGGCGAGGCGCCAGCTCGCACCGTCTACCGCCACGAACAACTCGCCGGCGTGCTCGAACAGAACCGCGTTCGTCCTGACCCCGTCGAGGCTCACCGCCAGCGCACCCGCCGCGCCGCGCGCGGCCTGGGCGCGATACTCCCGCCCGCCGAGGGTCAGGCGCCAGCCACCGCTCTCGGCGACCGCCGCCGCCTCGATCGTCTCGTCGCCGCAGCGGAAGCGGAAATCGAGCGGCGCATGCTCATGGTTGAGGCGCCAGCCGTCGCGCCGCGCCCAGGGGTCGGCGCTATTGCCGGCAAATTGGATCAGGCAATGCACGGTCGCCGCGGCGAGCGCGGCCGGCGGCAGCGGTGCCGGCGGCGGCAGCAGGCTGGCGCGGCGCCGCTCGATAAAGCCGGTATCGACCGCGCCGGCGGCGAACTCGTCGGCGGCGGCGATGCGGCCAAGGAAGGCGAGGTTGGTGGCCGGGCCGTAGACGGCGCTGTCGGCCAGCGCGCGAACGAGGCGCAGCCGGGCACCGGCCCTATCGTCGCCCCAGGTCACGATCTTGGCGATCATCGGGTCGTAGAACGGGGTTACCGTATCACCCTGGCGCACCCCGGTATCGACGCGCGCCACCTCCGGCGCCGGCAGTCTCAGTCCATGGAGGGTCCCGGTCGCCGGCAGAAAGCCGCGCTCGGGATTTTCGGCGTAGAGCCGCGCCTCGATCGCATGGCCCTTCAGGACGATCTGTTCCTGCCGCAACGGCAGTGCCTCGCCGGCGGCAACCCGCAACTGCCACTCGACCAGATCGATCCCGGTTATCGCCTCGGTCACCGGATGCTCGACCTGAAGCCGGGTGTTCATTTCCATGAAATAGAATCCGGCCTTCTCGACGATGAACTCGACCGTGCCGGCTCCGACATAGCCGACTGCAGCCGCCGCGGCGACCGCGGCCTCGCCCATCTTGCGGCGCCGCGCCGGCGACAGCCCTGGCGCTGGCGCCTCCTCGACGATCTTCTGGTGACGGCGCTGGATCGAGCAATCGCGCTCATAGAGATGCACGGTGTTGCCGTGACTGTCGGCGAAGACCTGCACCTCGATATGGCGCGGGGCTGTGAGGAGCCGCTCGATCAGGACGCGGTCGTCGCCGAACGCGCCCGCCGCCTCGCGCCTGGCCGCATCGAGCGCGCGCGGGAAATCCTCGGCATCATCGACCTCGCGCATGCCGCGGCCGCCGCCGCCGGCCCAGGCCTTGATCATGACCGGGAAGCCGATCCGCCGCGCCGCGTCGAGCAGCCGCGCCGGACCCTGGTCGTCGCCGTGATAGCCGGGCACGACCGGTACCCCGGCTGCCGCCATCAGCGCCTTCGCCGCCGCCTTCGACCCCATCGCCCGGATCGCGCCGGGAGGCGGGCCGATAAAAACGAGCCCGGCGGCGGCGCAGGCTTCGGCGAAGTCGGCATTCTCCGACAGGAACCCATAGCCGGGATGCACCGCCTCCGCGCCGGATTCGCGCGCCGCCGCGATGATTGCATCGCCGTCGAGATAGCTCTGCCGCGCCGGCGGCGGGCCGATCAAGCGCGCCGCGTCGGCCATCTCGACGTGCAAGGCGCCGGCATCGGCCGCGGAATAGACCGCGACCGTCGCCACGCCGAGGCGCCGCGCGGTGCGGATCACCCGGCAGGCGATCTCGCCGCGATTGGCGATCAGGATTTTAGCGAACAAGAAAATTCACCACAGAGGCACGAAGGACACGGAGTAAAAGGCGCGAAGCGCCAATATTCAGAACGAGGCAATGAGGCAATGAAGGTACGGTGGCTCGGCATCTCACCGCCTCACTGTCTCATTGTGCAGAAGCCTTTTGCGCGCGTCGCGCGCCTCCGTGCCTCCGTGTCTTCGTGGTGAAATCTCATCGTCTGTCACATCCGGAAGACGCCGAACCGCGTCTTCTCAATGGGTGCGTTGAGCGCCGCCGAAATCGACAGGCCCAGCACCGTGCGGGTCTCTGCCGGGTCGATGATGCCGTCGTCCCACAGCCGGGCGCTGGCGTAATACGGGTGCCCCTGGGTTTCGTATTGCGCCCGGATCGGCGCCTTGAACGCCTCCTCCTCTGCGGCCGGCCACTCGGCGCCGCGTGTCGCCAGGCCGTCGCGCCGCACCTGGGCCAGGACCGAGGCGGCCTGCTCGCCGCCCATCACCGAGATGCGTGCGTTCGGCCACATCCACAGAAAGCGCGGGCCGTAGGCGCGCCCGCACATGCCGTAATTGCCGGCGCCGAAGCTGCCGCCGACGATCACGGTGAATTTGGGCACCGCGGCGGTGGCGACCGCGGTCACCATCTTGGCGCCGTCCTTGGCGATGCCGCCGCTTTCGTATTTGCGCCCGACCATGAACCCGGCAATGTTTTGCAGGAAAATCAAAGGTATGCCGCGCTGGGCGCACAATTCGATGAAATGCGTGCCCTTCAACGCGCTCTCGGAAAACAGGATTCCGTTATTGGCGAGGATGCCGACCGGATAGCCCCAAAGGCGGGCGAACCCGCACACCAGCGTCGGACCGTACAAGGCCTTGAACTCGTCGAACTCGCTGGCATCGACGAGGCGGGCGATGATCTCGCGCACGTCGTAGGGGATGCGCGTGTCGGTCGGGACCACGCCGTAGAGCTCCTCGGATGGGTAGAGCGGTTCGCGCGGCTCTTGCAGATCGAGCGATACGGCTTTGATCGAGTTCAGGTTGCCGACGATCCGCCGGGCGATGCCGAGCGCGTGATGGTCGTCGAGCGCGTAATGGTCGGTGACGCCGGAGATGCGGCTGTGCACGTCGGCACCGCCCAATTCCTCGGCGCTGACCACTTCGCCGGTCGCCGCCTTGACCAGCGGCGGGCCGCCGAGAAAGATCGTGCCCTCGCCCTTGACGATCACGCTCTCGTCGGCCATCGCCGGCACATAGGCGCCGCCCGCGGTGCACGAGCCCATGACCAGGGCAATCTGCGGGATGCCCAGCGCCGACAATTGCGCCTGGTTGTAGAAGATGCGGCCGAAATGGTCGCGGTCGGGAAACACCTCGTCCTGCGCCGGCAGAAAGGCGCCGCCGGAATCGACCAGGTACAGGCAGGGCAGCCGGTTTTCGCGCGCGATCTCCTGCGCGCGCAGGTGCTTCTTGACCGTCGTCGGGAAATAAGTGCCGCCCTTGACCGTCGCATCGTTGGCGACGACGACGCATTCGCGCCCGGCAATGCGGCCGATGCCGGTGACGATCCCGGCCGCCGGCACCGCGCCGTCATACATGCCGTAGGCGGCGAATTGCGACAGCTCCAGAAACGGCGAGCCGGGGTCGAGCAATAGCCGCACCCGCTCGCGCACCAGCAATTTGCCGCGCCCGACATGCCGGTCGCGCGCCGCCTTGTCCCCGCCCTCGCCGATCGTCGCCGCCTTGTCGCGCAGATCGGCGACGAGCGCGCGCATCGCTGCATCATTGGCCCGGAACAGATCGGAGCGCCGGTCGAGGGCGGTGGAAAGCGTGGTCATCTCGCGCGTGCACCTTATCGGAGTGCCGCCGCCGGGCAAGGGGCGAAAAGAACTCGTGCCACGCACGCGACTGCCGGGCGCTGCGGCCCTCCCGGCTGCGGGGCTTTACAACCGGCGATTATCGGCCAAAATCAACCAAGGTTAACGGTGGAACGCGTTGACGGGAGCATGAGAGATGCTGGCGAGCGATCCGCGCTATCCGGGCTGGGTGCAGGGTTGGGGCGTCATCAAAGGCAGCCCGCCCAACTGGCATTTCGCCGGCATCTACGAGACGCGGGCCGAGGCGCTGGCCGCGGCGCAACAGGCGGGGCCCGGCTATGATGTGCAATGGGGCAGCTATGACGAGCGCAACAACGAATTCGTCAGCGGCAACTCGCCCTAGCAGCGGATGAGCGCCGCGCTCGACGCGCTCGACGCCGCAGCGGCGGTGGTGCGCACAGTGGTGCCGCCGACGCCGCAATATTGCTGGCCGCTGCTATGCCGCCGGCTGGGCGTTGAAATCTGGGTCAAGCACGAAAACCACACCCCGATCGGCGCGTTCAAATTGCGCGGCGGGCTTGTGTATCTGGATGCGCTGAAACGGTCTCAGCCCGACTGCCCCGGCGTCGTCACCGCGACCCGCGGCAACCACGGGCAGAGCATTGCGCTCGCCGCCGCCCGGCACGGCCTCGCCGCGACGGTCGTTGTGCCATATGGCAACAGCGCCGACAAAAACCGGGCCATGGCTGGGTTTGGCGCCACGCTCGTCGAAGCCGGGCACGACTACCAGGCAGCCGCCGAATATGCCGCCGGCCTCGCGCTGCGCGACGGGCTCCATCTTGTCCGCCCGTTCGATCCGCTGCTGGTGCGCGGCGTGGCGACCTATTCGCTCGAATTGCTGCGGGCGGTCGAGCGGATCGACACGGTCTATGTGCCGATCGGGCTCGGCAGCGGCATCTGTGGCATGATCGCGGCGCGCGAGGCGCTGGGCCTCGGCACCGAGATCGTCGGCGTGGTCGCCGCCAACGCGGCGGCCTATGCGCTGTCCTTCGCCCAGGGCGCGCCGGTCAGCACCAACAGCGCCGACACGATCGCCGACGGCCTCGCCTGCCGTGTGCCGGACCCGGATGCGTTCGAGACGATCCGGCGCGGCGCGGCGCGCATCGTCACCGTTAGCGAGGCGGAGATTGGCGCGGCGATGCGGGCGTTGTTTGCCGACACGCACAACGTTGCCGAAGGTGCCGGCGCCGCGGCGCTGGCCGCGGCATTGCAGGAGCGCGACAGGCTCGCCGGAAAGCGCGTCGCGGTGATTTTGACCGGCGGCAACGTCGACCCGGACACATTCGCCGGAGTGCTGGCGGAGGCGGGCGCGCGGCAAACGGGCGCTGCCGTCGGCCTGTCGGATTCGGCGGTTTCGTGCTAACAGATCGGCATGAGGCCGCGCCTGGAAATCAGACTGCACGAGGCGGTATTGATTGTCTGTGCGGTCGCCCTCGTCGTGCTGGTCTATGCCGAGGGCTGGATCTGGCCGCTGAAGGCCGCAGCCGTGGTTTTGCCGATAACCCTGCTGGTCAGCTGAGGCCGCGCCGCCGCGGCGGCCGCTATTCCGCGGTGGCGGACCGGAGCACCCGGGCGACCGCCGAGTTCAATTCGGCCGGCGAGAACGGCTTCGCCATGATCGCATCGGCGCCCAGCGCCTTGGCGGCGCTGAGGTAGAGGCTCGCCCCCGCCCGCTCACATCCCGACATGGCGACGATCTTGACCTCGGCCGCGGCGCCGCGCAGCGCGCGCACGGTCTCGATCCCTTCCATGCGCGGCATGACGATATCGGTGATGACAAGGTCGAAGCGCGCCGTGCGAAAACGGTTCAGGGCATCCTCGCCGTCGCGGGCAAGGACGACCCGGTGCCCGGCCCGGCGCAGCACCGAGCCGATCGACAGCCGCACCAGGTCTTCGTCATCGATCACCAGTATAGAGGCCATCTTCATCCCTCATGCGGCGTCAGGGTTCCCGGCCCGGGGCCGGCATGGCGAGGCCGGCGACGTCGCCGGCGCGATCGCGGCGGGGCCGCGGCAGGTAGATCGTGAATGCGGTACCGGCGCCGGGCCGGCTGTCGACCAGGATCGCGCCGCCATGCGCGGTAACGATGCCGTGGACGATGGCAAGCCCAAGCCCGGTGCCCTCGCCCGCCTTCTTCGTCGTGAAGAAGGGCTCGAATGCGCGTTCGAGCACCTCCGCCGACATTCCGGCGCCGTCGTCGCGGACGACGAGGCGGACGTAGTCGCCGGCCGGCAGCGATAATCGCCGCTCGTCGTCGGCTCCGGCACGGTCGAGGTCGATCGCGATCGTGCCGGGCCGGCGGCCGATCGCGTCGGCGGCGTTCATCGCCAGATTGACGACAATCTGATGCAACTGCACCGGATCGCCCAGAACCGAGCCGCGATAGGCAAGGCGCGGCCGCAGCGCGATCGTCGCCGGGATCGTGGTTTGCACCAGATCGAGGACTTCCGCGATCACCCGGGACAGGCGCACCCGCTCCCGCCGCGGCTCCTCCTGCCGGCAGAAGGCGAGAATCTGGCCGACCAGGCCGCCGGCGCGCTCGACTGCCTGGGAAACCAGGGCGAGGTGCTCGCGCGCTTCGGCCGCTCCCGGCAACGTGTCGGCTGCGAGCGCGACCATGTTTCCCATCGCCAGCAACAAATTGTTGAAATCATGCGAGATGCCGCTGGCGAGCCGGCCGAGCGCCGCCATCTTGGAGCTCTGCCGCAGCTGGTGTTCGAGAATCTGCCGCTGCCGCTCGGCCTCCTTGCGCTCGCCGATGTCGCGGACGAACAGGGCGAGGCCGCCATCCCAGGGATGGGCGCGGATTTCGAGCCAGGCCGCAAGCGCGGAAATGAAAACCTCGCGGGCTTGCGGCGCCTGGCGTTCGAGCGCGTCTTCCAACATGCGGCGCAGGCGGTCGCCGTCATCCCTGGGCCAGAAATCCCACAGCCCCGTCCCGACCGGGTCGCCGCCGGCCCGGCCGAACCGGCCCCGCGCCTGACCATTGGCGAACGAGATTCGCCACGCGCGATCGACCAGGATGACGCTGTCGGCGGTGCTTTCGAGCACGGCGGACAGGCGCGCACCGAGATCGCGCAAATCCGCCTCGGCCTGGCGCCGCAAGGTGCCGTCGCGCATCGTTGCGGTGACGAAACGGCGACCATTGTCGACCCATTCGGCCGCGGAAAGGTCGAGCGGAAAGGCCGATCCGTCCTTGCGCCGGCCCACCGCGTCGCGACCGATATCGACGATCCTACGGCCGCCGGCGGCCAGATACAGGTCGCGCGTCGCCCCGATCGGATCGCGCAGCAGCAGCGATGCGGGCCTGCCGACGACCTCGCGGGCCGGATAACCGAAAATCTCTTCCGCCGCCGGGTTGAAGGTGAGGATGGTCCCATCCTCGTCGATCAGGGCGATCGCATCGACCGCTGTGGCGACGATCTCCCGATACGGCGCCTCGGCGCCTTCATCGCCTACCGGTCCCCGCGGCCGGGTCTCATCGCCGCGGACGCGGCAGAGCAGGGCCGCTTCACGATGCTCCCCAATACCGCAACTCGTCACCCCCAAAGCCCCTCCCGAGGCGGGTTCTGGCTCTCAGCGCGGGATGACGATAAGCGATATACACGTAAAAGACGAACAAAAAGTCATGTCACTAAAATTTTCGTTGTATTGCTGCCGCCGGGTGCGGCAGGGCGGCATCTATTGCACCGCGCTCATCTCGCGATGCGTTGCCGCGGGCTCCGCCAGACGGAACTGCACGCGGCTTGCCGGCAACACCACAACGACCGCCGTGCCCCGGCCTTTTTTGCTGTGCACGGTCAGCGAACCGCCGTGCAGCTCGGCAAGGCGGCGCGCCAGCGGCAGGCCAAGCCCGGTGCCCTCGTGGCGGCGCGCATGGGTCGAATCGATCTGGCCGAACGGCTCCAACGCGATTTCGACCTCCGCGGCGGTCATTCCGGGGCCGGTATCGCGCACCTCGAACTCGACACCGTCGTCGTCGCGGCGGCGCAGCGACACCGTGATCGTACCGTCCCTCCCGGTGAACTTCGCGGCATTCGACAGCAGGTTGAGGAGGATCTGAGTCAGCCGGGTTGGATCGACAACCAGTTCGGGCAGCTCGTCCGGCAGATCGACCAACAGATTGGGCATGTCCGAGGCAGCGCGCGCGTTGACGAGGCGAACGCACGAATCGATGACCCGCTGCGGGTCTACCCCCTTCTCCTCGTGCAGTTCGAGCTTGCCCGCATCCACCCGCGCAAGGTCGAGAATCTCATTGATGACGTTGAGCAGGTGACGGCCGCTCTGGTGGATCAGCCCGCAATATTCCTGCTGCTGCGGCAGCAGCGGCCCGACCAGACCGTGCTGCAGCATTTCGGAGAAGCCGAGGATCGCATTGAGCGGCGTGCGCAACTCGTGGCTCATATTGGCGAGAAACTGCGATTTCGCCAGATTGGCCGCCTCTGCCGCCGATTTTGCCGCGCGCAGCGTGCGCTCGCCGACCACCTGGCGGCTGATGTCGCGCACTGTGCCGCGATAGCCGACGAATTTTCCCTCCGCGTCGAAGATCGGCTTGCCGCTGACCGAGATGTAGGCCTCGGGGTCGTTGTCGACCCTGCGCTTGTAGACAAAGTCGCGGAACGGCTCGTGGCGGTCGAGCACCGCGCGGTGCTCCGCCCATTTGTCCACCTCGCTCGCAGCATCGGCCGCCAGTTCCATCCGCGTGCGGCCGAGGCGGTTCTGCGGATTCTGGCCGAAGGCGCGGATATTGTCGGAATGGTAGGTGAAACGGTGCGCGGTGTCGGTTTCCCACAGCCAATCCGACGAGGTCGTCGCGAAATCGCGGAACCGCGCCTCGCTCTTGCCCAAGGCCGAAGCCGCCCGCTCGAGATCCGCGGCCTGGCGCTCCAGGCGCGCGGCCTGCGCCGCCAGCATGCGAAACAGCAGCGCGAAGCCCACCGCCGCGGCGAGCGCACCGATCACCATCATGATCGACTGGCGCCGCCAATCTCTCAGCGCCGAGCTGTCGGTTACCCCGACCGCAACGTCGAGCGGAAAGTCGCGGACCGGCTGGACGGAAACCACCCGCCGCACGCCGTCGAAATAGCCGGGCGAAAAATAGGTCCCGCCACGGTCGGCAAACTTGTACCACAGCGACCCGCGCGGGAGCCGGGCGCCGATCTCGCGCTCGCTATGCGGATAGCGCGCCAGCATGGTGCCGTTGCGGTGAAACAGCCCCACCGATTCGCCGGTATCCGTCGCAATAGCGCCGTAAAACTCCTGGAAATAGCGCACGTTGACGACGCCGAGGACAATCCCGAGAAAGGTGCCGTCGGGCGCGTTGACGCGGCGCGTCAAGGTGATCACCCAAGCGCCGGTGACCTTGTTGATCACCGGCTTGCCGATAAAGATGCCGGGATCGTTATGATCGCGAAAATACGCATAGAAATCGCGGTCTGCCGTCTCGATCCGCGGGATCGGCCAGGTGCGCGAGAAATTGATGATCCTGCCGGTATCGTCGATCAGCGAGACCGCGTCGGCCTGGGGCAGACTGCGCAACCGGTCGCGCAGATAGTTGTGCACGTCCTCGGTGCTTAGCTTCTGTCTGAACCGGTCGGGGGTGACGATGCCCTCGCTGCGCACCAGCCCTTGCATTTCCTGCAATACCAGGTCCACCGCCTGCAATGTGCGTCCGCTCTGCGCGGCCAGGACGACGCCCAGATTGGTCATGTCCTTGCGCGAGCGGGCGATCGCCTCGTGATAGCGGTCCCACACGGCAAGTCCCGCTGCCAGCATGATGCCGGCGACCACGATGATCCCGATCAGGAAGAGGCGATGGCTCGGATGAAGACGGTATTTGACGCCAGCAGGATTCATCGCGCAGTTCGCTTCGCGGCCCTCGGCCGCATCACGCGGCAGCCGCCTACAACGCCGGGTTTACCCGGACACACTTAAGATGTCGTAAAGGCAGCTGCAGGCGAATTGCGCAATGTGCGATTCAGCGAACCCGGTCAAGGGCGTAGCCGACGGAGCGGACGGTGCGCAGGAGATCGTCTCCACCGCCTTCGTTGAGGGCCTTGCGCAACCGACGGATGTGGACATCAACCGTCCGCATCTCCAATTCGGCGTCTTCGCCCCATACCCGGTCGAGCAGTTGCTCGCGCGAAAAAACCCGGCCGGGATAGCGCAGAAAGTGCTGCAACAGGCGAAACTCGGTCGGCCCCAGATGGATCGGCTGGTCGGCCCGCGACACGCGGTGCGCGGTCAGGTCCATCGACAGATCGGCATAGCGCAGCACATCCTCGGCCATGCTCGGCTGCGCCCGGCGAATGACGGCGCGCAGCCGCGCCACCAGCTCGCTGGTGCTGAACGGCTTGACGATATAGTCGTCGGCGCCGCTGTCGAGGCCGCGCACGCGGTCGGCTTCATCGGTGCGGGCGGTCAGCATGATCACCGGCAACACCCTGGTGGAAGCGGCGCGGCGGATGCGCCGGCACACTTCGAGGCCGGAGACGACCGGCAGCATCCAGTCGAGCAATACCGCATCGGGCTTGCGCTCGGCGATGCTCAGCAGCGCCTCTTCGCCGTCCGCGGCTTCGCTCACGGCAAAACCCTCGCGCTCCAGGTTGTAGCGCAGGAGCGTGACCAGCGGCGCTTCGTCTTCGACGACGAGGACGAGCGGCTTCATCGCCCCACCCGGCTCTCGGGCGCGACGACTTCGAGGCTGGTTCTGTCGCCTTTCGGCCGCACCTCGGTCAGCGCCGTGCCGTGCACGAGGTAATACAGGTTTTCGGCAATGTTGGTGGCGTGATCGCCGATCCGTTCGATGTTCTTCGCCATAAACAGCAAATGTGTATAGGTGCCGATGTTGCGAGCATCCTCCATCATATAGGTCAGGAACTCGCGGAAGAGGCTCGCGTACATCTCGTCGAGTTCCTCATCGCTGCGCCACACCTGCAGCGCCTTGTCGGCATCGTGGGCGACATACGCGTCGATTACGTCCTTGACCAGCCGCAGCGCCAGATGAGCCATGCGGGGCAACGAGTGGACCGATTGCACCGGCGGCGTATGCGACAACGCGATCGAGCGCTTGGCGACATTGGCGGCATAGTCGCACATGCGTTCGAGGTCGCTGCCGATCTTCAACGCGACGAAAATCTCGCGCAGGTCGATCGCCATCGGCTGGCGCAGCGCCAGCAGCCGGATCGCCAGGTTGTTGAGTTCGCGCTCGAGCTCATCGACCTTGGCGTCGCCTTCCACCACCTGCAGCGCAAGCGCGCTGTCGCGCCGCGATACCGCATCCACCGCCGCGGCAAGCTGGCTCTCGGCAAGACCGCCCATCTCGGCGATGATCTTGCTGAGCCGGCCCAGCTCTTCATCATAGCTCTTGACGATATGTTCGGCAGCCATATGCGCAACTCCCGTCAGCCGAAGCGCCCGGTGATGTAGTCCTCGGTTCGCTTTTCCCGGGGATGGGTGAACATCCGCTCGGTTTCGTCGAATTCAATCAGTTCGCCGAGATACATAAAGGCGGTGTAGTCGGAGCAACGCGCCGCCTGTTGCATGTTGTGGGTAACGATGACGATGCAATAATCCGGCCTCAGCTCGGCGATCAGTTCTTCGATGCGCTGGGTCGAGATCGGATCGAGCGCCGATGCCGGTTCGTCGAGCAACAGCACCTCGGGCTGCACCGCGATCGCCCGCGCGATACACAGCCGCTGCTGCTGGCCGCCCGAAAGGCTGAGACCGCTCTGGCGCAATTTGTCTTTGACCTCATCCCACAGCGCGGTGCGGCGCAACGCCGATTCGACCCGGTTGTCCATCTCGGATGTGGGCAGCTTTTCGTAAAGCCGGATGCCAAAGGCGATGTTGTCATAGATCGACATTGGAAATGGTGTCGGCCGCTGGAAGACCATGCCGATCTTTGAGCGCACCGCGTTCAGATCGAACGTCGAGGCCAGAATGTTCTGGCCATCGACAAGAACCTCGCCGGTCGCCGTTTGATTGGGATAGAGCTCGTAGATGCGGTTGACGATGCGCAGCAGGGTCGACTTGCCGCAGCCTGACGGGCCGATAAAGGCGGTCACCCGGCGGTCGCGCAGCGACATGTTGATGTTTTTCAGTGCCTGCGTCTTCCCATAAAAGAAATCGACGTCGCGGATATCGACCTTGACCCGAACCTCCGCGGCCGCAGGCGCGACCGCTTCAGGCTGCACAGGAGGAAGGGCGGACGCACCGGGCGCGGGCACGGCGACTCTCGCTAACCACATGCCTGCGCGGGGGCTGTTCTCTATATCCATGTCGCGGCGTTGCTCCAAAAAACGGGGTGCACGCGGGCATCAATCACGGGCGCTGGGCCGCCTCTGCGGGATCGACATTATCACGCCGTGCCTCCATGGCCGCGGCCCTCGCGGCCGAAGAGCACCGACAGGCGCGCGAGGACGCTCAGCACGAAGACGGCCAGAATCAGAATCAGCGCGCCACCCCAGGCTTGGGCATGCCAGTCGGCATACGGCGAGATCGCATAGGTGAAAATCTGCAGCGACAGCTCGGCCATGGGTTGGCCCGGCCTCAACTCCCAGTACTGGCTGCCGAAAGCCGTGAAAAGAAGCGGCGCCGTCTCGCCGGTCACCCGCGCGAGCGAGAGCAGAAGGCCGGTGATAATGCCGGGACGCGCGGCGACCACCAGAATCTTCAGCACAACCCGCGCTTCGGGCGCCCCCAATGCGGTCGCCGCCTCTCGCAACTCGCGCGGGACAATGGAAATTGCGCCCTCGGTGGCGCGGATGACCAGAGGGATCATCAAGACCGCGAAAGCGAACGACGCGGAAAAGGCGGAAAAGTGCCGGAACGGCTCGACCAGCAGCGTATAGGCGTAAATGCCGATGGCAATGCTGGGAACCCCCGCAAGCACATCGGCAAGAAAGCTCAGCCACTGCGACATCCGCCGGTGCCCGTAAACGGCCACATAGGTTCCGACCAGCACGCCGACAGGAAACGCCATCAATGCGGCAATACCGACAATGATCAGCGTACCGACGATGCCGTTGGCGACGCCGCCGCCGGAAATGCCGGTCGGCCGCGGCAGGCGGGTGAGAAACGGGATCGATATGGCGCTGATCCCCTCGCGGACGATATAGCCCATGATCAGCAGGAGGATTACCGCGACGGCCGTCGCGAAAATCCCGCACGCCCCGATCCACAACACGCTCTTCAGCCGACGGCGTCGAAACAGGGCCGCTGCGCTCGTGGCGCTCATGGTCCGCCTACCGAATCAAGAGCCGCACCATCAGGCGGCCCATGCCGATAACGAGTATGCTGACGACCAGGAGGATGAGGCCGAGCTCGATCAGAGCGCTCAGGTAAAGATCGGACGTCGCCTCGGTGAACTCGTTGGCGATGACGCTCGCGATCGTGTAGCCCGGCGCAAAGAGCGAGGCGCTGATCACAGGGCGATTGCCGATAACCATCGTTGCCGCAATGGTCTCGCCGAGTGCGCGGCCAAAGGCGAGCATAGAGGCGCCGATGATGCCGCGCCGTACCGACGGGAGCACCACCTTCACCGCCATCTCCCATGGTGTCGCGCCGAGGGCGAGCGCCGCCTCGCGGAACCGCATCGGGATGGCGACAATCAAATCGCGCGTGATCGCCGTGATCGTCGGAATGATCATCAAGGTCAGAATAAACGCCGCCGTCAGCACGTTGACGCCGTAGATCGTGCCCTGAAAGAACGGCAGAAACCCGAGCACGCTTTGCAGTGCGGGGCCGATCCAATTGGCGACGATCGGCGCGAGCACGAACAGCCCCCACAGGCCGTAGACGATGCTTGGCACCGCGGCGAGCAGCTCGATCAGCAGCCCGAGATAGGCGCCGACCCGGCGCGGCGCGAATTCGGCGAGGTAGATCGCCGCCATGACGCCGACAATCGCCGCCAATGCCAGCGCGATGACCGAGGTTACGACCGTGCCGTAAATAAAAGGAGCGGCGCCAAATTGTTCGGTGACCGGGTTCCACTGGGTGCTCCAGAGGAACCCGATACCGAATTTCCGCAGTGAGAGCCGGGCGCCCCAGATCAGCTCGGCGGCCAAGCCAAGGACGATCAGAAGGAACAGCCAGCAGGATCCCCGCAGCATCCCGACAAAGATCGCCGAGCCCACCCGCTCCGCCTGCCGCAGCTTGCGGCTGCCGGCGCCCGGACGCGGTGTGGCTGAAGCAGCGATTGCCTGTTCGGTCATCCCATGCTCCAGGCGCGAGATCCCGCTGGTCTTCTTCTCGCGGCTACTCCATTTCCCCAAGAACGTTCAGCCCCTGCTTCTGGACGTTGTCCGGCAGCGGCACATAATCGACGGTCTTGGCGATCGGCTGGGCCCGGGTCACCAGCCATGTCATAATTTCCTTGACCAGCTTGCCGCGGGCCGCGTCCTGCGGCTTTTGGTACAGCAGCACCCAGGAATACCCGCTGATCGGGTAGCACTGGGCGCAGGCGGTGTCGACGATCGAGAAATCCTGGGAGGAGACGTTCGGCTTGGTTGCCGCGGCGGCCGCGACCGTGCCGATCGTCGGGTAGACATAGGTGCCCGCCTTGTTCTGCACCAGCGCGTAGGCCATATCGTTTTCGAGCAAATAGGCCAGCTCGACATAGCCGATCGAGCCCGGCGTCTGCTTCACCAGACCGGCAACGCCCTCATTGCCCTTGCCGCCGACGCTGCTCGGCGCCGGCCATTGCACGTCCTTGTTGGTCCCCACCTTCGACTTCCACTCGGGCGAAACATGGCTGAGGAAATCGGTGAAGATGTAGGTCGTCCCCGATCCGTCAGAGCGATGCACGACGGTGATCGCCATGTCGGGCAGTTTCATCCCGGGATTGAGCTTGGCAATCGCCGGATCGTTCCATTTGGTGATTTTACCCAGATAGATGTCGGCGATCACCTCGCGGCTGAGATGCATACCCTTTGCGATCCCGGGCAGGTTGTAGGCGATCCCGGCGCCCCCGAGCGTAATCGGGATTTGCAGCACGGGCGCCTTGGTGCGCGCCAATTCGGCCGCGTTCATCGGCACGTCGCTGGCCCCGAAATCGACCGTCTTCGCGGTAAATTGCTGGATACCGCCGCCGCTCCCGATGGATTGGTAATTGACGGTAACATCCGGATGCTTTGCGGTGTATTCGTAGAAGGCCTTCGAGAAAAAGGGGTAATCGAAGGTGGAGCCGGCGCCCACGATTTGGGTCGCGGCGAACGCTGCCGGCGCCATCGTCAACGCGACCGCAAACGCGCCGCCGCGCAACAATCCAGCGCCAAGCTGCCGCCTCCGGCTTTCTAAGTCGCTCAAAGCATCCTCCTCGTATGCCTGTTCCCCTGTTGCCATGGCAGTGCTCGCCGACCGCAGAGCGTGGCCGGCGGAAGGTCACTCGCACTGTGCTTCGCGCCGATCGTCTCAACCTTTGGAGAAATCACAGCGGCACGGCCATGTCGCGGCGGTATCGCCGCGGGCGGCATTAGTAGGAAATCCACGCTGCGATTATGTGATGGTTTAAGGTCACTTTTGTGACAATGGTGCCGGTAACCATTACCGCAAAGGCGGCGATCGTCATTACGAGCCTGCCCATACCGGTTTGCCGTCCGGCCCGGTGATCTCGCGGTGCCAGGCGCGTTCGACCAGGTCGATCACTTTCGCCGGCATCGGCACATAGGCAAGCCTTTCGGCCAATTTGCCGCCGTTGCGATAGGCCCAGTCGAAGAAATCCAGCGCCTGGCGCGCGATCACGGGGTTGGCCGGGCGTCTCGGCACCAGGATGAAGGTGGCGCCGGTGATCGGCCAGCTTTCCCGGCCGGGCTGGTCGGTCAGCAAGACCTGAAAGCCGGCACTGCGCGACCAGTCGGCATTGGCCGCGGCGGCCTGAAAGCTGGCGTTCGTCGGCGCGACGAACGCGCCCGCGCGGTTGCGCAGCAGGACGTATGTCATCCTGTTCTGCAAGGCATAGGCATATTCGACATAGCCGATCGCGCCGGCCGTGCGGCGAGTGAGCGCAGCAACCCCGACATTACCGTCCGCACCGACCCCGCCGGGAAACTGGACCGCCGTGTTCTCGCCGATCTCGCTTCTGAAGCGTGCATCGATGCCCGACAGGTAATGGGTAAAGATGAAGTTGGTACCCGATCCGTCGGCGCGGTGAACCGTCGTGATCGCCAGGCCAGGCAGCGCGAGGCCAGGGTTGAGCGCGGCAATAGCCGGGTCGTTCCATTTGGTGATCGCGTCGAGATACATGCCGGCAAGCACCTTGCCGTCGAGCTTGAGCTGGCCAGGCTCGATGCCGGGCAGGTTGACGATCGGCACCACCCCGCCCATGACCATCGGCCATTGCAGCAGCCGGTCTTGCGTCAGGCTCTGCGGGTCGAGGGGCATGTCGGACGCACCGAAATCGACGGTACGGGCGACGACCCGTGCAATTCCGCGGCTCGAACCGATGGCCTGGTAGAGCACATTGACCCCGGTCTGCGCCTTGTAGGCCCGGGTCCACTCGGCGTAGACCGGATAGGGAAAGGTCGCCCCGGCACCGGAAACATCGCCGGCGCCGGCGGGTCCAGGCGCGCAGATTGCGGCGAAAAGCGACGTCAGCAGGACGACGATCGGGCGACGCCGCACCAGGCTCGGCCACAGCCGCGATGCCGCCATCCGTCCATATCGGCTCGCCCCTGCTGCAAGTGAGCGCATTATCAGAGCCCTTTTCGCTAGGACGATGTTGTCGCGCCGGCCGCTCAGGCCCGACCGACGGGGGCCTCGCCGCGGCCGTCGGCGGCAGGCAGCCAGACCGTGAAGGTCGAGCCGCGGCCCAGCACGCTCTCGATCTCGAGGCGGCCGCGATGACGGTTGAGGATGTGCTTGACGATCGCCAGCCCAAGGCCGGTGCCGCCCATCTCGCGCGAGCGTGCGGTGTCGACCCGGTAAAAGCGCTCGGTCAGCCGCGGCAGATGCTCGCTTGAGATGCCCTCGCTGTGGTCCGTCACCGCAACCCGTACAAAGGCGCCCCCGCGCCGCACCGCGGCATGGTCGTACGCTGCGGCGACCGCTATCGCGGTGTGCGGCCGGCCATACTTGATCGCGTTGTCGAGCAGGTTCTGGAATACCTGCGCCAGCTCGTCGGCATCGCCCGGCACGGCCGGCAGGTCCGCGGGCAACGACAGTTCGAGCCGCATGCCGCGTTGGGCGGCTCGCAATTCGAGGGTATCGGCGATGTGCTCGATGACCGGCGCGAGATCGATCCGTTCGGTCGGCGCGACATGCTCGTTGAGTTCGATCCGCGACAAAGACAGCAGGTCATTGACCAGTCGCGCCATGCGTTCGGCCTGCTCGTTCATGATGCCGAGAAACCGCTCGCGGGCGGCGGCGTCGTCCCGGGCCGGCCCGCGCAATGTTTCGATGAACCCGATCAACGTCGCGAGCGGCGTCTTCAGCTCATGCCCGGCATTGGCGATAAAGTCGGCCCGCATCTCCTCCGCCCGTTTCAGCGCGGTGACATCGTGCAATGTCAGGATCGCGACCGCACCGTCGAGCGAGGTGCCGCCGATGCGCGCGAACCGGGCGCTGAGCCAGCGCTCGACCGGGATCGTCAGCGAAAATTCGACGACACGCGCGGGCTCGCCGCGCAAGACGGCGTCGGCGGCCGCCAGCACGGCGGGGTTGCGCAACGCGGCGGCGAGGTCGCGCGATTCCGGCACCATCCCGATCAGATCAATGGAGGCGGCATTGGCGCGCACGATCCGGCGCTGCGCGTCGATCAGGATCAGCGGATCCGGTGCCGCGGCGATCACCGCCTCGGCCGCAGCAAGACGCCGCTGGGCTTCGCCCCGGCGCTGCTCCGCGCTGTACCAGGCGCGCGCAACCGACAGCCGCAGCGCCTCGGCGGCCGGGGTAAGGCGCCCGATGCGCCGCCCGCGCAACGCCTCGGCCCCGGCAGCCGGATCGGCATCGAGCCGGTCGACGGCGTCCTGCACGACCGCCAGAGACTGCGCGGCGGGCACGACAGCCATTGCGGTCACCGCCATGCTCACGCCGCCGGCAATGGCGGCCGGGCGGGCCGCGACCAGACCGAGCCAATAGAGCACGGCGAACACCGCGCCGGGCAGCAGGACTCCGATGGTCACCACAAGCGCCCGGCGCAGCCTGCGCGCCGTCATCGGGCGGCGGGCCGCAGCGCCGCCGGGATGTCCCGGCTAGCGGATCGCGTCGTGGGCCGCCAGCGCGGCAAGGTTCACAAGGTCCGACACGGTCGCGCCGATATTGACGATCTGCACCGGGCGCGCCAGGCCCAGCAACAGCGGCCCGACCGCCGTGCCGCCGCCGAGCCGCGGCAACAATTTGGCGCTGATGTTGGCGCTGTGCAGTTCCGGCATCACCAGGATGTTGGCGGGACCGGACAGCCGGCAAAACGGATAGAGCTGACGCATCAGGCGGTCGTCGAGGGCGACATCGGCGCTCATCTCGCCGTCGTATTCGAAATCGGCGGCGCTGCGGTCCAACAGGCCCACGGCTTCGCGCACGCGCTGCCCGCCGTCGCCGACCGGGTTGCCGAAATTCGAATACGACAGCAGCGCCACGCGCGGCTCGAGCCCCAGTTCGCGCGCCTTTGCCGCCGCCTGGCAGGCGATGCCGGCCAACTGGGCGGGCGTCGGCATCTCGTGGACCAGCGTATCGGCGAGAAGCACCGTGCGCTCGCGCGCCAGCAGGATGGTCAGCCCGCACATTACCGCGCCGCTGTCGATCTCGATCACGCGCGACACCTCGTCGAGCACGTCGAATGAGTTGCGGGTGACGCCGCTCACCATCGCGTCGGCATCGCCGCAGGCGACCATGCAGGCGGCAAAGACGTTGCGGTCCTGGTTAACGAGCCGCTGGCAATCGCGGTACAGCATGCCCTCGCGCTGCAAACGGGCATACAGCAGGTCGGTGTAGCGCTTGTTGTGGTGCGACAAGCGGGCATTGTGGATTTCGAGCGGCGCCGCGGCGGTGAGCCCCATGTTTTCCATGACGGCGCGGACCCGCTCTTCGCGACCGACCAGCACCGGCGTGCCGTAGCCGGTGCCGGCAAACAGCAGGGCGGCGCGGATCGTCTTTTCCTCCTCGCCCTCGGCAAAGACGACGCGCTTGGGGTTGGCGCGGACCCGCTCGAAGATCAGGTCGAGCCCGGCGGCGGTCGGGTCGAGCCGGGCGCGGAGCGCGCGCTCGTAGGCCGGCATGTCCGGGATCGGCTTGCGCGCCACCCCCGAATCCATCGCCGCGCGCGCCACCGCCGCCGGCACCGCCCAAATCAGGCGCGGGTCGAAAGGCGCCGGGATGATGTAGTCGGGTCCGTACAAGAGCCGCTCGCCGGCATAGGCGGCGGCAACCTCGTCGGGCACATCCTCGCGCGCCAGGCGCGCCAGCGCCTCGGCCGCGGCGATCTTCATCGCATCGTTGATCTGCGAGGCGCGCACGTCGAGCGCACCGCGGAAGATGTAAGGAAAGCCGAGCACGTTGTTGACCTGGTTCGGATAGTCGGACCGCCCGGTGGCGATGATCGCGTCGGAGCGGGCGGCGCGCGCCTCCTCGGGAGTGATTTCGGGATCGGGGTTGGCCATCGCGAAGATGATCGGCTTGTCGGCCATCGACCGGACCATGGCCTGGGTGACCGCGCCCTTGACCGAGAGGCCGAAAAACACGTCGCAACCTTCCATCGCCTCGGCCAGGGTGCGAGCCTTCGTCTCCACCGCATGCGCCGATTTCCACTGGTTCATGCCGTCGCTGCGGCCGCGGTAGATCACGCCCCGCGTGTCGCACAGCAGCACATTGGCGTGCGGCAATCCCATCGTCTTCAACAGTTCGACGCAGGCGATCGAGGCGGCACCGGCGCCGTTGACCACCATCTTGATGCGGCCCAGCTCGCGGCCGGTCAGGTGCAGCGCGTTGATCAGCCCGGCGGCGGCGATGATCGCGGTGCCGTGCTGATCGTCGTGAAACACCGGAATGTCGAGCAATTCGCGCAGCCGCTGCTCGATCACGAAGCATTCCGGGGCGCGGATGTCCTCGAGATTGATGCCGCCGAACGACGGATGCAGAAAGCGCACGCAGTTGACGAACTCGTCGACATCCTTGGTATCGATTTCGAGATCGATCGAATCGATATCGGCGAACCGCTTGAACAGTGCCGCCTTTCCTTCCATGACCGGCTTGGCCGCCAGCGCCCCGAGGTCGCCAAGCCCCAGCACCGCGGTGCCGTTGGAGATGACCGCGACGAAATTACCCTTCGAGGTATAGTCGAACGCGGTCGCCGGATCGCGCTGGATATGCAGGCAGGGAAAGGCCACCCCCGGAGAGTAGGCAAGCGACAGATCGCGCTGGGTGGTCAGCGGCTTGTGCGGCGCAATCGACAATTTGCCGGGGCGTCCATTGGAATGGAATTGCAGTGCCTCGTCTTCGGTGGCGCGACTGTTGACCGTATCCATGCTTGCCAAACGATCCTCCCGCGCGTCGGCCGGCGGTGCCCGGCCTTGACGCCTTCGCAAATGTAGGGAGCGGCCGTGCTTGCGTCAAAGCTGCGTGCCCGCGGCATGAGCGCCGCAGCGCCGCCGTGGCTCGCCCATTGCGATTGACAGCTTCGGGCACGCCACTATAGTGCGCGCCTCCGGGCGGGTTGGCTCGCCCGGAAGCCCCAAGCTGCTGCGAATCCGGGTTACGGGAGCGGCGGCCGTTCCGGCAACCGATATTGGCGTTTGATGTTTGCAGTGATCCGCACCGGCGGAAAACAATACAAGGTCGCTCCGGACGACCTGATCACGGTCGAGAAGCTCGCCGGCGAACCTGGCGAGACGATCGAACTGGGCGAGGTGTTGATGGTCGGCGACGGCGCCGCGGTCTCCACCGGCGCGCCTCTGGTCGCCGGTGCCTCGGTCAGCGCGACGCTGGTCGCGCACCGCCGCGCCGACAAGATCATCGTGTTCAAGAAGAAGCGGCGGCAGAATTATCGCCGCAAGGCCGGCCATCGCCAGCACCAGACCGTGTTGCGGATCGCCGAAATCCGCGCCGGGAGCCAAGCGGGCGGCGGGGCGGCCGAGGAGGTTCGAGATGGCGCATAAAAAGGCGGGCGGTTCCTCGCGCAACGGCCGCGACAGCCGCGGGCGGCGCCTCGGCGTCAAGAAATTCGGCGGCGAGATCGTCGCCCCCGGCAACATCATCGTGCGCCAGCGCGGCACCAAGTTTCACCCCGGCAGTCGGGTCGGCATGGGCCGCGACCATACGCTGTTCGCGATCGCGGAGGGCGCGGTGCAGTTTCACACAGGAATCGGCGGGCGCACCTATATATCGGTGTTGCCGCTACCGGCAGAAGCCGCCGAATAGCCGTTGCCCTCGCCATCGGAATTCGAGGGGAGCGGCCGGGCCGCTCCCTTTTTCGTTGTCGAACCTGCGATGAAATTTCTCGACCAGTGCAAAATCTACCTGAAGAGCGGCGACGGCGGGCGCGGCGCGGTCAGCTTTCGCCGCGAGAAATTCATCGAGTTCGGCGGCCCCGACGGCGGCAACGGCGGCAGGGGCGGCGACGTAGTGGCGGTCGCCCAGGACAATCTGAACACCCTGATCGATTACCGCTATCGCCAGCATTTTCGCGCCCAGAACGGCCGCGGCGGGGCCGGGCGCGAGCGCACCGGCGCGGATGGCGACGACCTCGTCCTGCGGGTGCCGGTCGGCACCGAGATCCTCGACGAATCGAAGGAGGTCGTACTCGCCGATTTCACCCGGCCCGGCCAGCGCGTCGTGCTGCTGCCGGGCGGCGACGGCGGCTTCGGCAACGCCCACTACAAGAGCGCGACCAACCGGGCGCCGCGCCGCTTCGCACCCGGCTGGCCGGGACCCGAGGCGTGGGTATGGCTGCGCCTCAAATTGATCGCCGATGCGGGGCTGGTCGGCCTTCCGAATGCCGGCAAATCGACCCTCCTCGCGCGCGTCTCGCATGCCCGGCCCAAGATCGCCGATTACCCGTTCACGACCCTGCACCCCCAGCTTGGCGTCGTGCCGGTGCATGACCGGGAATTCGTGCTTGCCGACCTGCCGGGGCTGATCGAAGGCGCCAGCGACGGCGCCGGGCTCGGCATCCGCTTTCTCGGCCATGTCGAGCGCTGCGCGGTGATCCTGCACCTGATCGACGGCACCGAAGACGATGTGGCCGGCGCCTATCGCGCGATCCGCGGCGAGCTCGCCGCCTACGGGCACGGCCTTGCCGAAAAGCCCGAGATCGTCGCGCTCAACAAGATCGACGCAATCGATCCGGAGACGGCCGAGCGCAAATGCCGCGCGGTCGCACGGGCCGCCGGCAAAGGCACGGCGGTGCTGCCGGTGTCGGGGGTTTCCGGCGCCGGCTTGGCACCCTTGCTCGATTGCGTCTTGAGCACGATCGAGTCCGCGCGCGCGGCGGCTGATCGGCCCGCCGTCGAGGCCTGATGCCAATACCGACGCCGGCGGCCGCCCTCAGCCAGGCAAAGCGTCTCGTCGTCAAGATCGGCTCGGCATTGCTGGTCGGCGGCGACGGGGCGATCCGCAGCGCCTGGCTCGATGCCCTGGTTGAGGATGTCGCGCGCTGCCGGGCGCGCGGCCAGGAATTGATCCTGGTGTCGTCGGGCGCGGTCGCGGTTGGCCGCACCCATCTCGGCCTTACCGGCCGCAGATTGCGCCTCGAAGAAAAGCAGGCTGCCGCCGCGACCGGGCAAATCCGTCTCGCCCACGCCTACCAGGAGGCGCTTGCCCGGCACGGCATCACCGTCGCGCAGATTCTGCTGACCCTCGACGACACCGAGGCGCGCCGCCGGCATCTCAACGCCCGCGCCACGTTCGAGCAGCTTCTGGCGCTGGGTGCGGTCCCGGTCGTCAACGAGAACGACACGGTTGCGACGGCGGAGATCCGCTTTGGCGACAACGACCGCCTCGCCGCCCGGGTCGCCCAGATGATCAGCGCCGACATGCTGGTCCTGCTGTCGGATATCGACGGGCTCTACAGCGCCGACCCGCGCCGGGACCCGGAAGCGGCGCACATCGCGCTGGTCGACGAGATCGGTCCGGCAATCGAGGCGATGGCCGGTGCGGCACCGCCCGGCTACAGCTCGGGCGGGATGGTCACCAAGCTTGCCGCCGCGCGGATCGCGATGAACGCCGGCTGCCTGATGCTGATCGCCAAGGGCCAGGCCCCGCGCGGGAGCGGCCCGCTGGCGGCGATCGAGGCAGGGGCGCGGGCAACGCTGTTTGTCCCGCGCGCCGAGCCGCGCTCGGCCCGCAAGGCATGGATCGCCAGCGCGCTCAATCCCGCCGGGGCAATCGTCGTCGACGACGGCGCCGCGACCGCCTTGCGCCGCGGCAAGAGCCTGTTGCCGGCAGGTATCGTCGACGTCGACGGCGCGTTTGAGCGCGGCGACTGCGTGATTGTCCGCACCCGCGCCGGGATCGAGGCCGGCCGCGGGCTGTCGGCCTATGCCAGCGCCGACATCCGCCGCATCGCCGGGCACAAGAGTGGTGAAATCTCCGCGATCCTCGGCTACCGTGGGCGCGACGTGATCATTCACCGCGACGATCTGGTGCTGACCGAAGCGCGATGACGACGACCGAATTGCTGCGCGATTCCCGCGCCGACGATCTCGCCGCCACAATGGCGGAGCTTGGCCGGAAGGCGCGCGAAGCGGCAGCGGCGCTGGCTCTTGCCTCGGCCGAGACGAAGACGAGGGCATTGCGCGCGGCGGCCGCCGCGGTGCGCGGCCGCGAGGCCGCGATACTCGCGGCCAACGCCAGGGATGTCGACGCGGCGAAACGGGCCGGCATCGGCCCCGCGCTGATCGACCGGCTGGCCCTCGACCCGAAACGGGTCGAGGCGATTGCCAAGGGACTCGAAGAGATCGCCGCGCTGCCCGAGCCGATTGGCCGCGTCCTCGCCGAATGGACCCGGCCGAACGGGCTCAAGATCTCGCGCGTCAGCGTGCCGCTCGGCGTGATCGGCATCATTTACGAGAGCCGGCCGAACGTCACCGCCGATGCCGGCGGGCTCGCGCTCAAATCCGGCAATGCCGCGATCCTGCGCGGCGGTTCGGAAAGCTTTCACTCCTCGCATGCGCTGGTAGAGGCGCTGGCCGAGGGGCTGCGCGCGGCCGGATTGCCGGAAGCCGCGATCCAGCTTGTGCCGACGCGGGAACGCGAGGCCGTCGGCATCATGCTGACGATGGTCGGGGCGATCGACATCATCGTTCCGCGCGGCGGCGCCTCGCTGATCGAGCGGGTCCAGCGCGAAAGCCGCATCCCGGTCATCGCCCATCTCGAAGGGCTGTGCCACACCTATGTCGATGGCGCCGCCGACCCGGACAAGGCGCGGGCGATCGTGCTCAACGCCAAGATGCGCCGGGTGTCGATCTGCGGCGCGACCGAGACATTGCTGGTCGACCGCGCCGCCACGGCGTTGCTGCCGCCGATCCTTGCCGATCTGCGCGCGGCCGGGTGCGAAATTCGCGGCGACCCCGAGGTCGTGAAGCTCGACCCGGCCGCCCTGCCGGCGAGCGAGGCGGATTGGCGGACCGAATATCTCGACGCGATTATCGCCGTGCGTGTGGTCGATGGCGTCGCCGGCGCGATCGACCATATCGAGCGCTATGGCTCGCACCACACCGACGCGATCGTGACGGAGGACAAGGCGACCGCCGAGCGTTTCCTGCGCGAAGTCGACAGCGCGATCGTGCTCGTCAATACTTCGACCCAGTTCGCCGATGGCGGCGAATTCGGGATGGGCGCCGAAATCGGCATCTCGACCCAGCGCCTGCCGCCGCGCGGGCCGGTCGGGGCGGCCGAGTTGACGACGTACAAATACCTCGTCCGCGGCAACGGGCAGGTGCGGCCCTGAGCGCGACCGGGTCCCGGCGGCAACGCGCGATCGGGCTGCTCGGCGGCTCGTTCAACCCGGCGCATGGCGGACATCTGCACATCAGCCGGATGGCATTGCATTGCCTCGATCTCGACGAGGTATGGTGGCTGGTTTCGCCGCAGAACCCGCTGAAGCCGACTGAGGGCATGGCGCCCTTTGCGGCGCGCCTCGCGGCTGCGCGCGCCGTCGCGGCCGAGGATCGCCGCATCGTCGCCAGCGATATCGAGGCGCGGCTCGGCACCGCCTTCACGGCCGACACGCTGGCGGCGTTACGCCGGCGCTTTCCGCGGACGCGATTTGTGTGGCTGATGGGCGCCGATAATCTGGCGCAACTGCCGCGCTGGCGGCACTGGGCCGACATCGCCCGCAGCGTGCCGATCGCGGTGTTCGACAGGCCGGCGACGGCACGGCAAGCATTGGCCGGAGCCGCGGCCCGGCGCTTCGCCCATGCCCGGGTGGCGCCGTCCCGAGCCCGGCGCCTCGCCGACTTGCGGCCGCCGGCCTGGGCATTTTTTCCCACCCGCCTCGACCCGCGTTCGGCGACCCTGATCCGGGCGCAGCAGGGCGGGATGAGCGGCGAACCCGGCCGCGCCGGCAGCCCGGAGGTCGCGACGCTGCCGCGACGCGCTCCGCGGGCCGGCCGCACCGCGGAGTTGCTTCGCCGCATCGAGGCCAGCCTCGAAGACAGCAAGGCCGAGGATATCGTAACCATCGACCTCGCCGGCAAGACCGCCATCGCCGATTACATGGTCATCGCCAGCGGGCGCTCGGGCCGCCAGGTGGCGGCGATGACCGAGCATCTCGCCGCGGCGTTGGCCGGGCGCTTCCGCATTGCGATCGAGGGCAAGGCGCAGGGCGACTGGGTGCTGATCGATGCCGGCGACGTGATCGTCAACCTGTTCCGGCCCGAGATCCGCGCCTATTACAATCTCGAAAAGATGTGGGGCTCGGCGCTCTCCGAGGCCGAAGCCGCGCGGCAATAGGGCCGGGCCGATCCGCCTCCACCTTCTCGCCGTCGGACGCATGCGGCGCGGGCCGCTTGCCGAGCTGCAGGCGGAGTATGTCCGCCGCCTGGTCCCGCCCGCAACCGTCACCGAGATCGAGGAAAAACGGCGCCTGCCGGAGGCCGCGTTGCCGTTGCGCGAAGCCGAGCTGATCCTCGCCGCGGTTCCAGCCGGCGCCCGCCTCGTCGCGCTCGACCGCAGCGGCGTCTCCTGGTCGAGCCGCGATCTTGCCCAGCATCTCGCCCGCTGGCGCGATCACGGCATCGCAACGGCCGCATTCGCAATCGGCGGTGCCGCCGGGCTCGGCGATCGGGTATTGGCGGAGGCTCACACGGTCTTGTCATTGGGGACAATGACTTGGCCGCATTTGCTCGCAAGAATTATGCTGCTGGAGCAGCTCTACCGGGCGCAGCAGATTCTCGCCGGTCATCCCTATCATCGGGAGTAGCCCGCCGGAAATGATGCCGGAACGCTACCGTGCCGGAAGGAGTTTCGCGTATACCAGCACCACTCAGGCCACTGGAGGTGTCTCGACCATGACGTCGCGCCCGCGCCCGCTTGTCCTGTGCATCCTCGACGGCTGGGGAGAGCGGCCGGACGGCGACGACAATGCGATCGCCCGGGCCCGCACCCCGGTGTGGCACCGGCTGGTCGGGCGCTGGCCGCATTCGACGCTCGACGCGAGCGAGCACTATGTCGGACTGCCCGACGGGCAGATGGGAAATTCCGAGGTCGGACATACCAATATCGGCGCCGGGCGGATCGTCATGCAGGATTTGCCGCGCATCGATGCGGCAATCGCCGACGGCTCGCTGGAAAAGGCGCCGGCGTTGAACGAGTTCATCGTCCGCCTCAAGGCCAAGGGCGGCACCGCCCATGTGTTCGGGCTGATTTCACCCGGCGGCGTGCATTCGCACCAACGCCAGATCGCCGCGCTCGCCCGCATCCTGGCCAAGGCGGAATTGCCGGTCGCCGTGCATGCCGTGCTCGACGGGCGCGACACGCCGCCCAAATCGGCGCGCGAGTTCCTTTCGCAGTTTCGCGACGACATCAAAAGCGCGGGTGATCTGCGGATCGCGACGGTTTCGGGGCGCTATTACGCGATGGACCGGGACAAGCGCTGGGACCGGGTCGAAAAGGCCTATGTCGCGATGGCGATGGCGGCCGGCGCGCACGCCGACGATCCGCTCGCCGCCGTCGAGGCGGCCTATGCGCGGGGCGAGACCGACGAGTTCGTATTGCCGACCGTGATCGGGTCATACCAGGGGATGAAGGACGGCGACGGCATCCTGTTCGCCAATTTCCGCGCCGACCGGGTCCGCGAGATCGCCGCGGCGCTGGTCGATCCCGATTTCGCCGGGTTCGCGCGGGAACGGCGCATGGCGTTTTCAGCGACGCTCGGCCTCGTCGAATATTCCGACGAGCTCAACCGGTTCCTCCCCGCCTTGTTCCCGCCAGAGAACCTCACAGACACGTTCGGCGAGGTCATCGCCAAGGCCGGGATGGCGCAGCTGCGCATCGCCGAGACCGAGAAATACGCGCATGTCACGTTTTTCTTCAACGGCGGCCGCGAGACGGTGTTCGATCGCGAGGAGCGCATCCTGGTGCCCTCGCCCAAGGTCGCGACCTACGATCAGCAGCCGCAAATGTCGGCAATCGAGGTGACCGACAAGATCGTCGCGGCGATCCGGTCCGGGCGGTTCGACGTGATCGTGCTGAACTATGCCAATACCGACATGGTCGGACACACCGGCAAACTCGACGCGGCGATCGCGGCGGTCGAAACGGTCGATACCTGCCTCGGCCGGCTGGCCCAGGCGGTCGAGGCCGCCGGGGGAACCCTGGTCATCACCGCCGATCACGGTAACGCGGAATTGATGCGCGACCCCGAGACCGGCGAGCCGCATACCGCACACACGCTGAACCCGGTGCCGTTCATCATCGTCAACCCGCCAAGCGCGATCGCGCATCTTTCCAGGGGACGGCTGTGCGACATCGCACCGACATTGCTCGACCTCCTCGGCCTGCCCAAGCCTTGGGCGATGACCGGAAATTCCCTGATCGGAGCCGATCGCGGGCGCCGTGCCGCGGAGTGACAGCGGGCGAAACGGGTTCTGGGAGCGAGCCGCCCGATCAGCGAGTGAGCCGAGGGTCAGGCCTCTCTTGCCGCTATGGCCCGATCTTGATCCCTGGGCATGGCCGCGGATATCATCCGCCGTCGTCGGGATCGGGCGGGTTGGACGCTGCGGCCGGGCAAGGTACTGGCCCCGCGAGCGGTAGCCGCGACGGGGATCCCGCCAGGGCCGATAGGGCACTGCGACCCGCCCCGGACTGCGCCGTGACGGTCGCCCGCTCGATCCGCCGATTTTCGGCGGAGCGGCACGGCGGGCCGGAGATCATAGGGTGTGTGAATGAAACGATTGGGGTTGATCGCGGCGGTCACGGCGACGGCGCTGGTATTTTCGCTGCACCAGGACGTGGACGCGGCGGCCACCGCGGCAAACCCGGACGGCAACACGACCGCGACCTACGGCGCGCTCCACCTGTTCGGCGACGTGTTCCAGCTCGTTCGCGCCGACTACGTCGACAAGGTCAGCGACGAATCGCTGATCGAAGGCGCGATCAACGGAATGCTGACGGCGCTCGACCCGCACTCGAACTACCTCAACGCCAAGAATTTCGACGACATGAAGGTCCAGACCCGCGGCGAGTTTGGCGGGCTCGGGATCGAGGTTTCGATGGAGAGCGGCCTCGTCAAGGTGGTCTCCCCGATCGACGATACGCCGGCGGCCCGCGCCGGGCTGCGGCCGGGCGACCTGATCACCCATATCAACGGCCAGCCGGTGCAGGGCATGACCTTGCCCGAGGCCGTCGAAAAGATGCGCGGGCCGATCAACAGCGAGATCACGCTGACGATCCGCCGATCCGGCCGCAATCCGTTCGATGTGAAGCTGGTTCGCGCCAACATCAAGATACAGTCGGTCCGCTCGCATCTCGAGGATGGAAATATCGGGTACATCCGCATCACGAGCTTTACCGAACAGACCGATGTCGGCCTCAACAATGCGATGAAGAGCCTGAAACAGCAGTCAAACGACAAGCTTGTCGGGGTCGTGCTCGACCTGCGCAACAACCCCGGCGGTCTGCTGGACCAGGCTGTTGCGGTGGCTAACGCCTTCCTCAACCAGGGTGAGATCGTCTCCACTCGCGGCCGGCGCGCCGAAGACGCGCAGCGCTATGACGCGCGGCCGGGCGATATTACCAACGGGTTGCCGATGGTGGTGCTGATCAACGGCGGCTCCGCCTCGGCGAGCGAGATTGTGGCCGGCGCGCTGAAGGATCACCATCGCGCGATCCTGGTCGGCACCCGCTCCTTCGGCAAAGGATCGGTGCAGACCATCATTCCCCTGCCGGGGCACGGCGCGATGCGCCTGACCACCGCCCGCTACTACACGCCGTCGGGGCGTTCGATCCAGGCGAAGGGGATCGAGCCCGACATCGTCATTCCGGCGGCGAAGATCGAGCACCCGTCGGCCAACGGCAAGCCCGACGCGGCCAAGCCGGCGAGCACCAGCGACACCGCAGCCGAACAGAGCACGGTCGATGCCGCGGTGCTGGGCACGCCCGAGGATTACCAGTTGGCCCGCGCGATCGACATGCTGCGCGGCATCGCGCTGTTCCATAAGCACATGGTGAATTGAAGCGCCGGGTCCATGCGGTGACCCTGTCGGACAGCGATCTTCCGCTCTACCGGCCCTGCGTCGGCATCCTGCTGCTGAACCGCGACGGGAAGGTTTTTGCCGGCCGTCGTACCAATATGCCGCGCGGGCTCAATCCCTGGCAGATGCCGCAGGGCGGCATCGATCCGGGTGAAACCCCGCGCCAGGCCGCGCTGCGCGAGCTGCGCGAGGAAACCGGCACCGACAAGGCCGACATTCTCGCCGAAAGCGCGGTGTGGCGGCATTACGATGTGCCGCCCGAAATCGCCGGCAGCATCTGGGGCGGGCGCTACCGCGGGCAGCGCCAGAAATGGTTCGCGATGCGCTTTTGCGGCAGCGATGCCGATATCGACGTCGCCACCGGGCATCCGGAATTCGACGCCTGGCAATGGGTCGTGCCGGATGCGCTACCGGTACTGGTCGTCCCGTTCAAGCGCCAAATCTATTTCGACGTGCTCAGCGAATTCCGCGCGCTTCTGGAAGCCTGATCAGCGCGGCTTCGATCGCGATGCGGTCGGGCATCGCGGTCTGGGCGCCCCGGCCAAGACAGGAAAGCCCCGCGGCGGCGCTGGCGCGGCGCGCCGCCTCGGCAAGGTCGAGCCCCAGATCAAGTCCGGCGGCGAGAACCCCGACAAACGTGTCCCCTGCGCCGGTCGTATCGACCGGCTCGATCGGCAGGGCCGGGATGTCGAAGCGCCCGCCATCCGCAAGGTAGGCGGTGGCACCGCTGGCGCCGCGAGTCACGATCATGCCGTGGCGCAGCCGACGGCCGAGCAGCGCAAGATTCTCGCCAAGGGTCGCCGCCTCGACCTGATTGGCGACGATCAGGTCGATGTCGGCCAGCGCGGCGGGATCGAGCGGCAATGCCGGCGCCAGGTTGAGCATGGTGCGCGCGCCCCGGGTGCGGGCACGGCGGATCAATGCCACGGTCTCGGCGGGCGGCACTTCCATCTGGCAGACGAGGGTAACGGCAGGGCCGAGGCCATCGTCGGCAACCTGCGCAGCCGTCGCCGCCTCGTTGGCGCCCGGCGCCAATGCGATCAGGTTCTCGCCGTCGCTGCCGACCATGATCGCGGCGCAGCCGGTCGGCCGCCCGACCGCGCGCAGCAGGCTCAGATCCACGCCGTCCTGCCGCAGCAATCCGAGCGCGGTTGCGGCAAACGCGTCGCGCCCGACCGCTCCGGCAAGCGCCACTGCCGCCCCGGCGCGGCGCGCCGCCAGCGCCTGATTGGCGCCCTTCCCGCCCGGCAACAGCGCATAGTCGCCGCCGAGCACGGTTTCGCCGGCGCCGGGCAGATGCGGCACGGGCACCACGACATCCGCATTGATCGAGCCGAAGACGAGGATCATGTCAGGCTGCCTCGGGTCACGTCATTGCGGGGAGGCCGTCAGCCGACGAAGCAATCCGATGCTGCAGGAGACTCCGACCAGCGAGATCGCTTCGTCCCCGTGAAAACCTGCGGGTCCTCGCAATGACAGCGCAAATCAAGCTAGCATCGGCGCGCACGAGAGCGGAGCGCACACGGATGCTGGACGATTCAAGGCTCAAGACCTTTGTCGATCGGTGCTGGAGCGACGAAATCGTCCCGACCCTGATCGAATACATCAAGATCCCGAACAAATCTCCCGCCTTCGATTCCGACTGGGCGGCGCATGGGCACATGGAGGCGGCGGTCGCCATGTTCGAGCGTTGGGCGCGCGACAAACTGCGCGCGTTGCCCGGCGCCGCGCTCGATGTCGTCCGGCTGCCGCAACGCACGCCGTTGATCCTGATCGACGTGCCCGGCACCGGCACCGATACCGTGCTGCTGTACGGCCATCTCGACAAGCAGCCGGAGATGGCCGGGTGGAGCGACGGCTATGGGCCGTGGACGCCGAAGCTCGATGGCGACCGGCTCTATGGCCGCGGCGGAGCCGACGACGGCTACGCGATGTTCGGCGCCCTCGCCGCGCTCGCCGCTCTTCACGACCAGGGCGTGCCGCACGCCCATTGCGTGATCGTGATCGAGGCGTGCGAAGAGTCCGGCAGTTACGACCTGCCGCATTACGTCACCCATCTCGCGTCGCGCATCGGCGACCCCTCGCTCGTGGTCTGCCTCGATTCGGGATGCGGCAATTACGACCAGCTATGGCTGACCACCTCGTTGCGCGGAGTCGTCGCCGGCACGTTGACGATCGACGTTTTGACCGAGGGGGTCCATTCCGGCCATGCATCGGGCATCGTGCCGTCGAGTTTCCGCGTCTTGCGGCGGTTGCTGTCGCGGCTCGAAGACGAGGACACCGGCACGATCCGGCCCGATGCGCTTTACGTGCAGATCCCGGCCGAGCGGGTCGCGCAGGCAAAGCGCGCAGCCGCCGCGCTCGGCAACGAGATCCATGCCGAATTCCCGTTCGTGCCCGGTGCGACGCCCACCGACACGGACCTCGCCGAACTGATGCTGAACCGCTCGTGGCGGCCGCAGCTCGCAGTGACCGGGGTGGACGGATTGCCGCCGCCACGCGATGCCGGCAATGTCCTATTGCCGTTCACCGCAGCGAAGTTGAGCCTCAGATTGCCGCCGACGCTGGATGCCGAATCGGCGCTGGCGACGGTGAAGCGCCTGCTCGAAGCCGATCCGCCCTACGGCGCCAGGGTCGAGTTTTCCGGGCAGACGGCATCGCCCGGGTGGAACGCGCCAGCGCTCGCACCGTGGCTCGAAGCCTCGCTCGCCCGCGCGTCGCAGGCCGCGTTCGGCGCGCCGCCCGCCTATATCGGCGAAGGCGGCAGCATCCCGTTCATGGCGATGCTCGGCGAGCGCTTTCCGCAGGCGCAGTTTGTCGTGACCGGCGTATTGGGCCCGCATTCGAATGCGCACGGCCCGAACGAATTCCTGCACATCCCGACCGGCAGGAGAATCACCGAGGTGATCGCCCGCGTCCTGGCCGACCATCTCGGGCGCGGCTGACCACCCTCACCCACCAGCCCCGGCCTTGGCCAGATGTCTCACCCGCCAGCGCATCGCCTGCCAGGCGGCGAGGCTCGCAACGTAGCCGAGGCGGCCGTTGGGCTTGAGCCCGACCGCCTTCAACACCATCGCGACGCCGCGCTCGACATGGTGCCGGCGGTACAATGCAAAGGCTCGGCGCGAATAGGCGCGGCGGCAGCGACGGCGGTCGTAAAGCGGCTTGTCGATATTGGCGGCGTAATAGGCGTAGGCGAGCTCGTCATCGCCGGTCTCGGCGATGCGCGCGAGCGCGACGCGCAGCCGTCCCCAGCGGCCGAGGCCGTCGCCGGCGAGATGCCGGTCGAGGGTCTTGTAGAACATCCGGTAGTGGCGCAATTCGTCGGCGGCGATATGGCGGCACAGCTCGCGCAATACCGGCTCAGCGGCCGCTTCGCGCAACGCCGTGTAATACGAGCTGGTGCCGGTCTCGACGATGCAGCGCGCGATCATCTCGCCCGAGCGTGAGCCGCGACGCGAGCGCTCGCTGTCGAAATCGACGCGGTAGCCGGCGCGAAAGCGGGCGGCGGCGGCGGCAAAATCGAAATCCGGGTCGGCCAGCGCCGCCCACCGGGCCAGCGCCGCCCCGTGCTGCACCTCTTCCTCGCCCCAGCGCCGGGCATCCTCCTGGAACGCGGGATCGTCGGCGAATACCCGGCACAGATGATGCGCATAGGCTGCGCCGTTGTGCTCGACCAGGCTGGCCGCCTTGACGATGCGGACAAGATCGGGGTCCAGTTTCTGCCGATCGAAATCCTGCCAGGGAATATCGTCGAGCGTCCAGGAGCCCATGCCCCAAACTGTCATTGCGAGTGTAGCGAAGCAATCCCCTCTGGGCGCATCCAGACGGGGATTGCCGCGTCGCCTGCGGCCCCTCGCAATGACAACCCCTAATGGGCGCGTTCGTCGAGGGCCTGGAGCTTGGCGCGGGCGACGGATTGGTGGCGTTCGAGCTGGCGCAATTCGGCGGCGAGCCGCTCGCGCTCGGTGCCGGAAGCGCGCGTCGCCTGATCCCTGAGGCTCGGCAGGTTGCCCTGGATGGTCTGCAACTCGGCTTCGAGCACGACCCGGTCGAGCGTCTCGGGCGCCACCGCCTCATCGGCCAAGATGGTGCACCGCTCCGGCGTCACCTCGGCGATGCCGCCGACGACAAAAAAGCGCTGGGTGATCGTGCGGCCTTCGTAAATGTCGATCGTGCCCGGCCGGATCGACGAGATGAACGGCGCATGACCCGGC
>JASHNY010000189.1 GCA_030041385.1 Alphaproteobacteria bacterium | reverse complement strand
CCCAAGAGGACGCCCCCGTGCTGGATGCGGCCGTCGGGGTAGAACAATTTGGCGCCGACGGCGCCGACATCGGGGCGCCGCGCCAGCGCCATCATCTCCCCGAGCCAGGCGCGGTCGAGCGGGGCGGCATCGTTGTTGAGCAGGCACAGATATTCGCCGCGCGCGGCTTCGCGCACGGCACGGTTGTTCATGGCTGAGAAGTTGAATTCGCCGGGCTGGCGCAACACCCGGATGCGGCTCCCGATATCGGCGAATTTGCGCTCGATCAGGTCGAGGTAATGGCAAGCGTCGGGCTCGTCGCTGCCGTTGTCGACGATGATGATCTCATAGTTCTCGTATTCGGTCAGCTTCAGCACCGTCTCGACGCAGCGCTTCAGCAGCGCGCTCTGGTTCTTGGTCGGCACGATGATCGAGACCAGCGGCTCCGGGCCGTCATGGCGATAGTGCACCCGGCAGGTATGTGGCGGGTTGCCAGGTTCGACCGTGGCGGCGATGCCCAGGCGGTCGAAATGCGCCTCCACGATCTTCGGCATGTCGGCGCAAATCGCCGCGACCGGCCGGCGCGTGCGGCCCGCGGCCGGAAGGCGGTGATAAAGCACGTCGGCGATGTGGCCGAACCCGGCGGGGCCAAGCCGCTCGGCAAGGCGCAGGGCGAGGTCGTATTCCTCCGCGCCGTCCCAGCGCCGGTCGAAGCCGCCGATCTCGGCAAACAATTCGCGCCGAACCGCCAGCAATCCGCCGATATAGGGCACGCTGCGCAGCAGGTCGAGGTTGAAATCGGGCTTGAAATGCGGCGCCGAGCGCGTGCCGCTGGCGTCGATCCGGTCTTCGTCGCTGTAGAGCGCCGACCATTCGGGATGGCGAAACATCGCCTCGGCGACGGCAAACAGCGCGTGCGGCGCGAGCTGGTCGCCGGCATCGATCAGCGCGACGAACTGCGCGCCCGATGCGGCGAGCGCCCGGTTGAGCGCATCGCCCGAAGCGGCGCCGGCGCGGTGCCAGACCAGGCCCGGTACGGCGGCGAGCGGCTCCGGCGGGTCGCCCTCGGCGACCGCATGCAATTCCCACTCGCCCGCGGCCTGGGCGGAAAGCGAGCGCACGGTCAGCGCTACGGCGGCTTCGTTGCCGGCCGGCACGATCGCAGCGAGCGCCAGGCGCGGCACGAACGGCCAGGCCCGCACCCGCTCGGCGAGCCAATCGGGCCGGGCCACGGCGGTCGAGGCGCGGGCGGCGATCCAGCGCGGATAGGCCTCGTCGATCGGCAGCGGCCGCGGCAGCCTGCGGCCGTCGCGGTCGATCCCCGCGGCGCCCCGCTGCAATGCCCTGGCCTCGTCGGCGATCCGCACGGACAGCGCGCGCAATTCGTCGGCCTCGTGCTGGGCCCGCGCCAGCCGCTGGGCCAGTTCGGCCGCGGCGCGGTCCTGTGCCTGGCGCTGCGCCTGCAGGTCGGCGAGGGCGCGCATCGCCTGGCCGATCAGCGGCAGAAACAAGTCGCCGGCGCGGTCGAGTTCGGCCTCTACCGCATCGCAGGTCGCGGCGAGATCGGGGGCGCCGGCGGCGACCGCTTCGTACACCGCGCCGATCCAGCCGCCGAGCCGGCCGGCGGTTTGCGGCGGTCCGGCATCGCCGGCGCGGTGGTGGCGCAATTCAGCATCCAGATAGGCATCGACGGCCGCGCTTGCCGCGGCACCGTCTTCGGGCCAGCCGATGCTGAGGTCGCCGGCGATGCGCGCCGCCACCGGGCGCCAGCCGTTCGGCCCGACCAGCTCCTCGTACCGGACGATCGTGCGCGCCCGCCCGCGCGTGTTGCGCTCGGCTTCGAGCAGGTGCCGCAGCCACAAAATCCTGGCGCAATGCGGGTCGATGCCGTCGCGCCGCGCCAGCGAGGCGGCGACGTCGGCGGGATGGCGCACCGCCAGGATGAAGCGCGGGGCGATGTCGAGCCCGGCCAACAGCCTCTGCCACAGCGGCAGGAGCCGGCACAGCCGCGGATCCTTGAGCGCCCATAGCGGGGCCCCGGCAAAGTCGCGCACCAGGATGCTGCGCAATTCGCCGAGCGCCGCCCGGTCTTCGAACAGATCGCCCGGCACCGGTCGGAGATCGTCCCAGGCCAGGCCGTGCGCGGCCATCAGCCGGCTGTGCACGGCGACGATGTCGGTGTGCTCCCAATAGCCGCGAGGATTGTCGGGCGAGGCGGCCATCAGGCGGTCGCCGAGCGCGGCGCCGAGATGGTGCAGCATTCCGGCCAATGCCGAGGTGCCGCTGCGGTGCATGCCGAGCACGAAGATCGCCGTCGATCCCGCCGGGCCTGCGGCACGGCCGCGGGAGGTGAGGCCGGCCTCGGAGATGGCCGGGCACTCGCCGGTCGGCTCGATGGCGAAGGTGCTGTCGTTCATCCTGTCCTCATCGCCGCCGCCCGCCGAACGGCGGATTTCCGTTTCTTGTCGGGGCGCCGCGTTCGCGCACCATCTAGGCCTGGATGTAGTTGAACAGGGTCAAGCCCTGGACCTTGGCAAAGGCCAGTTGCGCCGCCTCCAATGCGGTCAGGCTTTCGCTGTAATTCGCCATCACCTGCGGCAGGTTTGCCGATTGCAGATTGCCGAGATCGATCTGCGCGTTGCTGCTGGCGCTGGCGTCCTGCCCCTGCACCGCTGTGACCTCGGAGAGGGTTGCGCCGAGCGACGCCTGGGCCGACAGCGAACTGGTCTGGGCGTTGCCCAGCGCGGCGATGACGTTTTCGATCTGCTGCTGCACCTGCGCGCTTGCCGCCGCGCTGGTCGGTGCCGCTTGCAATGCCGAAACCAGGCTCTGGACGATCTGGAACATGCTGGTGGTGGCATCCGGGTCCACGTCGAAATTGTCGCCTGCGGCAGGAGTGCCGTTGAACGCGATGTCGATGCCGTCGAAGGCGATGCCGCCGCCGGCGGTAAAGCTGCCCGAGGCGACGATGCCGCTGGCCGCCGAGAATTTGGCGCTCCCCGGGGCGCCGGCGCCGCTGGTGACGGTATAGGTGAGGCTGCCGCCGCTGCCGGCGGCAAAGCTGATCCGGTATTGGGTTCCGGCGAGCTGCGCGGCGGAAAACTCGCTCGAGTCGGTCACCCCTTGCGGCACGGCGTAGGCGGTGCCGGTGTTGGTGTTCGCGGCGGTTACGTCGATGCCGTTGTCGCCGGCGGGGATGCCGGTGAAAATGCCGGCGCCCGAGATCGACGACGGCACCGCCAGCGATGGCGCGATGTCGACGACATTGGCGCCGGCGTCGCCGTTGAACACGATCTGCCCGTCCGGCAGGGCGGAAAACGCTGCGGTCTTGGCTTGCGACCCGGCAAACACGTAATTGCCGGCGGAATCCTGGGTGTTGGCGAGTTCGAGCAGCTGCTGCAGCGCTTCCTGTGCGGTTGCGGCCAGCGGCTGGCGATCGCTCGAGGCGGTGGCGCTGGCCGCCTGCACGGCGGTCTGGTTGAGCTGGTCGAGCACCGTGGTGACCTGCTGCAACGCGCTGATCCCGTTCTGCAACGACGCGCTCGCCGCCGCCGCGTTGCCCTGGTCGTAGGCGAATTCGCCGATCGCATTGGCGTCGGCCATCGCCTCGCTCGCGCCGGCCGGGTTGCTGGCGGCATCGAGCATCGTCTGGCCGGTGGCGATTTCGCGGTTGAGCTGGTTGACGTTGGCCTGCTGGGCGAGCATGTCGTTCAGCGAGCCGAGCAGGAATTCATTGGTGCTGATCTGCATGGCGGCTTCCTGCTAAAGGCCCTGGACCGCGCTCAACAGGCTGTTGAACAGGGTCTGGGCGGTGCCGATTACGGTTGCGGCCGCCTGGTATGCCTGCTCGTAATTGACCAGCTCGGCGGCCTGCTGGTCGAGGTTCACCCCCGAGATCGATTGCTGCACCGATTGCGCCTGGTTCAATACGCCCTGGGCCGATTGCGCCGCCACCGACGCCGCCTGGCCGTTGCCGCCGACGGTGCCGACCAGTTCCGCGTAGGCGCTCGCCAGGGTTTGTCCCGAAAGCAGGCTCTGGTTCGCCAGGTTCGCCAGCGCCACGGCGTTGCCGTTGCTGCCGCTGCCGCCCGGGGACAGCACGAAACTGTCGCCGATTGCGGGCGTCCCCGGAGACAAGCTCACGGTCACCACCTCGCCCGCCGGGGCCGGCGCCGGATAGGCGATCGCGATCTCGGCTCCATCGGCGGCGCTGAAGCTGCCCGAGGCGATCACCGTGTTGGTGCTCGACAGGATGTTGAACGTGGTGGCCGAGGTGAAATCGATCGACATGGTCTGGCCGAAATCGGCCGCCGGCACGGTGACGGTCCCGGCCGGCAAGGCAGCGCCGGAAACCGCGCCGCCGACGCTCGCCTCGACCGTGCCGGCATTGCTGCCGGCGCTGACGACGTAAGGCGAGGCGGCGGCGATTGCATCGGGATTGGTGGCGACGACCTGCAATTTCTCCGCCGCGCTTGCCGTCGGCTGCAACAGGAAGCTGTCGCCGATTGCGGCGGTGCCGGATACGGCGATGGTCATGCCGTCGAGGCTGAGGGTGGGGCCGCTGCCGAGCGCCGTCGATTGCCCGGTCAATGTGTTGACCGCGTCGAACCCGCTCGCCGTATCGGTCAGGATGAAGTCGCCGGGGGTGAAGGCGTTGGCGTCGGTGATCGCGGCGGTCAGCGTCGCGGTGCCGGTGTTCGATTGCGCCGGCGTGACCAGCGGGCCCGAGGTCGAAAACAATGCCTGCCCGAGATTTCCGTTCAGGTCGAGCCCGAGCGATTGCTGGGTATTGACGGCGCTCGTCAGCGAGGCGGCGAGGGCGCCGACCGAATCCTGCGCGCCGACGACCTGGTTGGTTGCGGTCAGCAATCCGCCGATCGTGCCGCCGGTGATGCTGTCGGTCAGGTTCTGGCCGGTTGCGGCATAGGTGATCTGGACAGGGCCGCCGCCGTAATCTCCCGTACCCGCTTCCAGCTGGTAGGCGGTGTTGCCGGCGACGAGCGCGGCGCCGCCGGTGGTGTAGACGTCAAGCGAACCGTTGGCGTTGGGCAGCAACACGAGGCCGAGTTCCTGGCCGAGCTGCTGCACCAGATTGTCGCGGGTGTCGAGGAGGCTGTTGGGCGGCCCGCCCGCAGCGGCCGATTGGGAAGTGATCTGCTGGTTGTAGGCGGCGATCTGCTGGGTCAGCGTGTTGATCTGCTGCACCGCCTGCGTCATCTGTGCGTTCAGCCCGGATAGCGCGGTGCCGAGCTGGCTGCCCACCGAGTTGAACGTCGCGGCCAGGGACTGGGCATTGCTCAACAGATCCTGGCGTTCAGGCAGGCTGGTCGGGTCCTGGGTCACCCCGTTGACGGCGGCGAAAAAGCTGGTCAGCGCCGCGCCGAGCCCGTTGGCCCCGCCCGAGGCGACCGGAAACAGGGCAGACAGGTTCTGTGCGCTGGTCTGGGTGACCTGCGCCGCCTGGTTGAGCGATCCGGCCTCGACCAGTTGCTGATAGACGAACTGATTGTAGGCACGCTGGATCGAGGTGACGTTGGTACCAACCCCGGGCTCGCCTGCAAGGCTGGGAAGCTCGACCTGGTTGACCGATTCGGCATCATAGCCGGGCGTGTTGACGTTCGCGGTGTTGTTCGAGACCGTCTGCATCGCCTCGGTCGCGGCGAGCACGCCGCTGATGCCGGTATCGAGAAGCTGGGTCAGCCCGGTCATGTCAGCCGCTTCCGAGCAGGCGGCCGGCGCCGGGGCTGCGCAGCCCGGTTGCCGCGCCCCGGCCGCGGCGTTGGTCGAGCTCGGCGCGGAGCACGGCGACGCGCGCCTCGGCGTCATCACGCGAGCGGCAAATCTCGGCGGCGAGTTCGCGGAGAGCGCGGTCGAGCTCGGGCGAGGACGGCGCGGCGGCGGCGCGGCGGGCACGCTCGATGCGGCCAAGCTCGGCCGCGAGGGCGCCGCGGCGCTCGATCAGCCGCCACACCGTCTCCGCCGTGCGCCGCGCGAACCCGCCCGCCCTCTCGATGCGGAACAGCCGGCCGAGCCGGCGGGCGGTGCGGGCTTCCCTTTGCGTCGAATCGTGTCTCGAACCTGCCATCGCGGGCCTACAGCGGAACGGTGGCAAAACCGGGCGGCAACAATTGCACCGGCGCACCCGGAGCAGGCGGCAACAGCGGCACCGGCGTGCCCGGCGGCGGCGCAAACGGCGCCGCCGCGCGGTCGCTGCCGGCGACCGCCTGCAATTTGTCGACATAGTCGAGGTCGGTCGCCCAGCCGCCGGCCACCAGCGCCCGCGCGTATCCCGCGGCATCGTCGCCCTTGCCGAGCGCGGCGCGATAGCGCGGGTTGCCGGCGACCAGCGAGACGAAATCCTGCACCGAGGCTGCAAGGCTCGGATAGGAGCGGAACGACGCCTCGGTCGCCACTCTCTGCCCGTCCTGGTATTCGTGCGTTGCCGCGGTCACCTGCGCCCCCGGCCACGATGCCCCCGCCTTGATCCCGAACAGATTGTTGCCGACGATCGAGCGGCCCCAGCCGGTTTCGATCGCGGCCTGGGCCAACAGAATGCGCGGCGATACGCCTAATTTGCGCGCCGCCTGCTGCAGCAGCGGGGCGAGCCGCGCGGCGAATGCCGCGACCTGCTCGGGCGCCGCATCGTCGGCGCCGTCGCCGCCCGCTGCCGGCGGCACGGGCGACGGCGGAGC
>JASHNY010000128.1 GCA_030041385.1 Alphaproteobacteria bacterium | reverse complement strand
CAACTTCCGCGATGCCGGTGGCCGCGCCATAGGCGCGGATCTTGCCGGCGGCACGCTGGGCATCGAGGAACGCGATCAATTCGCCACCGAGGTCTTCGGCCGCGCAATCGTGCAGGAACAGGATGTCGAGATGGTCCGTGGCGAGCGCGGCGAGGCTGCGATCGAGCGAGGCTCGGGCGGCGGCGACGGAGAACCGGTCGGCGGTGCGCGCACTGGTGCCGATCGCCGAGCGCAGCATCGGTCGCAGACCCGGCAGCGCGGCGATGGCGCTTTGAGCCAGCGGTTTCAGCCGCCGCAGTGCAGTCGCGGCGCGCGGCGCGGAGAGCCCGAACTTGCTGGCGATCACCACCTGGTGGCGCCGGCCGCGCAGGGCCTCGCCGAGCAATGCCTCGGCCTCGCCATAGCCATAGAGGCGGGCGATGTCGAAATGGGTGACGCCGTGATCGATCGCGGCGGCAATCGCGCGCAGCGATTCGGCCTTGCCGACCCGTCCCATGATGCTGCCGCAGCCGAAGCCGAGCCGCGAAGAAGGCGGCAGGCCGGGTGCAAGCGTCGCGTAATCCATCTCTGCCGCGCCGTCGGCTCCGGAAAAGGCGGCAAGGCTAGCATAGCGTCGCCGGTGGTGCCGGGATGATCGGGCGCGGCCTGCCGCCGCGGCGCGAAGCCGGCGACGTGATCGTGGTCGGCGCCGGCCCCGCCGGCATCATCCACGCGCTCGAACTGCGCCGGCACGGCATCGCGGTGACGATGCTGGCCGGCGGCATCGACGGTTTCGATGCCGGCTTCCAGGCCCTGGCCGACGCCGCGATCGTCGATCCGCGCCGGCACGCGCCGATGCGGATGGCGGTGCGGCGCGCCCTGGGTGGCACGTCGCTGCTGTGGGGCGGGCGCTGCGTCGCCTTCGACGACATCGACTTTGCCGCGCGCCCGCATGTCCCGGGAAGCGGCTGGCCGCTGGACCCTGGCGAAATCAACCTCTGGTACGATCGCGCAGCCGCCTATCTCGATGCCGGCGCGCCGCGCTTTGCAGCCCCGCTCGCCACCCTGCCGGCGACCGAGGAATGCCGGTTCGACCGGCTCGAACGGTGGAGCGAGGCGCGCAATTTGCGCCGGCTCCATGCCGCCGCGCTGGCCGGCGATGCCGGATTGCAGCTCTGGCTCGGCGCTGTCGCCACCGGGATCGAGATCGACCCGGTCAGCGGCAGGGCGACCGGGATCGTCGCCGCCACCCCGGCGGGCGAGCGCGCCGTGCTGCGAGCCCGCGCCATCGTGCTCGCCTGCGGCGGGCTGGAGACGACCCGGCTGCTGTTGACGGCGCAAGCGGCGCAGCCGCGGCTTTTCGGCGGCGCCGACGGGCCGCTCGGGCGGTATTACATGGGCCATCTCGAAGGGCGCATCGCCGACATCGTGTTCGACCGGCCCGGCGCCGACCGCGATTTCGATTTCTTTGTCGATGGCGGCGGCCGCTATGTCCGCCGCCGCATCACGCTCGGCGAGGACGCGCAGCGCCGGCACGGCCTGCTGAACCTGGCGGCGTGGCCGGACAACCCGCCGCTCGGCGACCCGGGCCACAAGAGCGCGATCCTGTCGCTGGCCTATCTGAGCCTGGCGGCGCCGGGCATCGGCCATCTGCTGGCGCCGGAGGCGATCCGCCGCAAGCACCTCGACGGCGGCGCCGCCGATCTCTCCCGTCATCTGCGCAACATTCTCGGCGGGGTGCCGGAGGCGGCGCACAAGGCCGCCCGCTACCTCTATCGCCGCTACGGCACGCAGCCGCGCCTGCCCGGATTTTTCATCACCAACGCGGCGCGGCGCTATGCCCTGTTCTACCATGCCGAACAGGCGCCGAACCCCGACAGCAGGGTGCGGCTCGGCCACGAGCGCGATGCGCTCGGCGTGCCGCGGCTGGTGATCGACCTGCGCTACGGCGCCCTCGACGCCAATTCGGTCGTCGCCAGCCACCGGGTCATCGACCGCGCCCTGCGCGAAACCGGCATCGGCCGGCTCGAATATCCGCTTCCCGAGGGCGAGCGCGCCGCCCGCGTATTGGACCAGGCGACCGACGGCTACCATCAGGTCGGCACGACGCGCATGTCGGCCGCGCCGGCGGCAGGGGTCGTCGATCGCGATTGCCGGGTGCACGGCGCGCCCAACCTGTTCATCGCCAGCAGCTCGGTCTTTCCGACCTCGGGCCAGGCCAACCCGACCCTGTTGCTGGCGGCGCTGTCGGCGCGGCTGGCGGCGCATTTGGCGAAGGAGCTTTCGGCATTGCCGGAACCGGCGGCCGGCGATCCCGGCGCGCGGCGCCCTCCGGTCGGGGTTCTGCCGGCCTTGGACGATGCCCCGATTTGACGCACCCGGCGCTCGCCTGAGCGGTGCTTTCGCGGGCTTGTTAACCATATGTTAGCACCTGCTCAGCCTAGCTAAGGGGTCGCGTTTACGCTCGGCGCGGCGCGGCATAGGCCGCTGACCACCGTGCCGGCGCCCGGTTTTGCGGCCATTCGAGCCGCGGAGGGAGTGTGGGTTGAGCGGCGTCTACGAAGCGTTGCAGCGTGCCCGCCAGGGCGGTCAAAGCGCTATTCCGCTGCGGTCTCCACAGCGGCCCGAGCCGGTCCGAGAACGACCGCGGCCGGCCGTGACCTCCGCGCCGGGGCCGATGGCGGCGGAATTGGGGTCGCTGCTGGCGTCGGTGCGTCCGCTGGTCGAAGGCGAGCGCGGCGCGGTCCTGCACCTCGTGGCGGCGACGCCGGGCGAGGGCACCTCGACGATCGCCCGCGAATTCGCCCTGCTTGCTGCGACCGCCGGCCAGCTTTACACCCTCTTGGTCGACGCCAACCGCAGCAACCTGCAGACGGCGCGGGGCTTTGCCTGCGATACCGGGCACGGGCTCGTCGAATTGCCGTTGACCGACGGCGACGACAGCGAAATCGCCCGCCCGATCCCCGGCACCATGCTGTCGGTCGCGTGTCTGGTTGCCGAGCTCAGCACCAGCCGCGCCGATCCCGGAACCATCGGCGGGCTTTACGATCGGCTGCGCGAGCGCTTTGAATTGATCGTTGTCGATTGCCCGGCGGTCGGCAGCGGCGACTACCTGGAATTGGCGCCGGGTGCGGCCGATGGGGTCATTCTCGTGGTGCAGGCGGAAACCACCCGGCCTGCCGTGATTACGCATGCAAAGGCGCAGATCGAGCAGGCCGGCGGCCGCGTGCTCGGGGCGGTGCTGAACCGGCGCGGCGATTACATCCCCGATTTTCTCTACCGCATGCTATAGGCGGGCGCGCCCGGACCGCAGCAATCCGCGCGGGTTTATCGGTTAGTTAATCCCTGCGCCGCTATGCAGGGCGCATGATCGCCGATGCCGGTACGATCGAACGGCTGTGGCCGCGCGTGGCGGCGCTGGCGCGGCGCTCGCGCTATGCGGTCGCGGCGCTCGATCAGGTCGCGCTGAGCCTTTTCGGCTTTGCCCTCAATCTGTGCCTAGTACGAATCCTGTCGGCGACCGATTTCGGCATCGTGTCGCTGTGGCTGGCGGTGTCGCAATTGGCGATCGGCGTGCAGAACGCGCTCGTCAACGGGCCGCTCAGCGTCTATCCGCCGGCCGCGCGCGACCCTCAGGCGGCGCGGCGGCTCGAGGCGTCGCTGGCGCTCGTCAACCTGCTGACCATCGCCGCGGCGACGCTGGCGGTGGCGGCGGCGAACCTGGCGAGCAACGCCGATTGGGCCCGGCACGATCCGCCGACGGCGCTGGCGATTCCGCTGTTCATCGGCTTCGTCCTCGCTCGCGAATACTACCGCAGCATCGCCTACAGCCGGCACGACATGGCGATGCTGCTGTGGACCGATCTGCCCTATCTCGCCGCGACCGGGCTGTGCCTTGCCGCGATCATGCTGTGGCCGGTCCGGTCGATGGCGCTCGCCGCGGTATTTGGTGCGATGTCGCTCGGCAGCGCGGCCGGTCAGCTGTGTCTGCGGTGGCGGCGCAGCCGGGCGATCCCGCTGCGCTTTCGGCGCGGCGCGCTTGCCCCCTATCGCGGCATCGCCGGCGAGGTCTCGTGGTCCCTGGTCGGGGTCGTCGCCAACCACGTCGAAACACGCAGCTACACCTATATCACCACCACCATGGTCAGCCTCGCTGCGCTCGCCGGGCTCAACATCGTCGGCGTGCTGTTCCGGCCGACCGAAGTGCTGATCGGGGCCTGGGCGCGTGCGGCCTTGCCGCAGCTGTCCGGGTTCCTGGCGCGCGGCGAGACCGGCGCCTTCGACCGCCTGCTCGGCCGGGCGCTGGTGTTGACGGCCGCCGGCAGCATCGCCTGGTATGGCGCATTGCTGGCCGGGTGGGGCCCGGTCGAGCATTACGTGCTTGCCGGGAAATATCCGGAGGCGGGGGCGTTGCTGTTGCCGTGGGCTGCGGCATCGGGATTTTCGCTGCTGCGCTACGTCGCCGGCATGGGGTTGATCGCCGCCCGCCAGTTCAAGTTTCTTGCCTATGCCCAGATCGGCTGCGGCACCATCGCCGCCGCGGCGACCGTCGGCATGATCCTGTGGCAGGGCTACACCGGCGCGATGTGGGGCATCGCGATCGGCAACGGCGCCTGCCTCGTCCTGTCGCTGATCCGGCTGCGGACGGTCCGCCGGCCCGGGTTCCTGGCCTCGCGGCCGCAATGGGACGCCGGCGCCGCCCCGCCCCGCGGCAATATGTGAGCGCGAAACCATGAAGGTTGCGATCCTGCACCACGGCTACATCCCGCACTACCGGGTGCGCTTCTACGAGCTGCTGGCGCGCCAGGGCCGGGCCGAATACGTGGTGTTTCACGGCGCGCCGCCGTCATGGATCGGCACCGCGGCGGCCGAAGGCCCGTTCGACTTTCCAAACCGGCGCGTCAACAACCGCGAATTCCGTATCGGGCCGGGCACCGCCGTGTACCAGCCGGTGCTGCGCGAGATTCTCGCCGGCGGCTACGACGCCGTGGTCCTGAGCGCCGAGGCCAAGTTCGTCGCCAATGCCGTGCTTGCCCTTATCGGCCCGCTCTGCGGCATCGCCGTTCTGTACTGGGGCTTTGGCTATCATCCGCAGCGCGGGTTCCGCGACAGCGACGCGCCGCAGCGCGGCCTCTTTGCTGGCGTCAACGGGCTAAAGAACTGGCTGACCCGCCGCGCCGACGGCTATCTCGCCTACACCCGCACCGGGATCGAAAAACTGGCCGGGATCGGCTATCCGCGCGACCGTGCCTTTGTCATGCACAACACGATCGACGTGTCCGAGCAGATCGCCCTGCATGAACAGGTGCAGGGCGAAGATCCGCAGCAGATCCGACGCGAACTCGGCCTCAGGCCCGATTCGACGGTGTTCGCCTATATCGGCCGGCTGGTCCAGTTCAAGCGGGTCGACCTGCTGATCGAGGCTATCCGCCGCGTCAACCGCGACCGCGCGGGACGGCCGCCGGTCGAGGCGCTGATCGTAGGCGGCGGTCCGCTCGAAGCGGAATTGAAGGCGACGGCCGGCGGAATGCCGGAACTGCACTTTCTCGGCACGCTGCCGCCGGACGTGCGGGTCGCGCGCTGCCTGCGCGTCTCGGCCGCGGTGGCGATCACCGGCGCGGTCGGCCTGCTCGTCAATCACGCCTTCGCCCATGGCCGCGCCGTCATCACCCGCGAACACGAGGCGCACGGCGCCGAGATCGAATACCTCGCCGACGACGTGAACGGGCTGATCGTGCCCGGCGGCCTCGACGAATACGCCGCAACGCTCGGGCGGTTTGCCGATTCGCCCGAATGGCAGGCGCGGCTGTCGCAAGGCGCGCTCGAAGCGCGCGAGGGGCTGCGGATCGAGGCGATGGTCGGCCGCTTCGATGAAGCGGTGTGTGCGACGATCGCCCGTCGCAAGGGATCTCAGCATCTCGTGGCGCGGGCAGGCCTGCGGCCTGAATAATAGAATCGTCGTTTGCTTAATTACGGCAACGACGGATTAACCATAATCATTAATATTCATATCAATATTTGAAAACGTCGATCGAGTCATTGTGCGTTACCCGATTGTTAGCAAATCGGCCTGTACCGTCCCGCCGCAAACGAGAGGCGGCCGCCCCGGCCGGCAGGACGACGCGCGGCGATAACCGGAGGGATCATGAGCGTACTGAACGAGGTCGCGATCATCGGCGCCGGTCCCTACGGCCTGTCGATTGCGGCGCATTTGCGCCGACGCGGGATCGGCTACCGCATTTTCGGGGCGCCGATGCAGAACTGGCGCACCAAGATGCCGGAGGGGATGCTGCTCAAATCCGACGGCTTCGCCTCCAATCTGTCCGATCCGGACGGTGCGGCGACCCTGGCCGATTACTGCCGGCATCACGGCATCCCCTATGCCGACGAAGGCGTGCCGGTGTCGGCCGCGAACTTCATCGCCTATGGCGAGGCCTTCCAGAAACGCTTCGTGCCCGATGTGGAGGATCGCACCGTTGTCGCCGTCCAGCGGTCGGACGACCGCTTCGCGGTGCAACTCGACGATGGCGAGATCGTCGGCGCGGCGAAGGTGGTCGTCGCCGTCGGCATCAGCGATTTTCCCTATATGCCGCCGCACCTGGCCGAACTGCCCGAGGCGTATGTGAGCCACAGCTCGCGGCACGCGGCGATGGACGCGTTCAAGGGGCGCGACGTCGCGATTATCGGCAGCGGCTCGTCGGCCATCGACATCGCCGCGCTGATGCACGAAAGCGGCGCCGCGGTGCAATTGGTCGCGCGCCGGCCGCAATTGCGCTTCCACACCCGCACCGAACTCGGCGCACGGCGCCCGCTGGCCACCCGCATCCGGGCGCCGAATACCGGCATCGGTCCGGGCTGGGAGAGCGTCTTCTACACCCGGGCGCCGCTGCTCTTCCGCCTTTTGCCCGAGGCGAAGCGGCTCAACATCGTGGCGAATTCGCACGGCCCGGCCGGGGGCTGGTACATGCGCGAGCGCATCGTCGGCTGTGTCCCGGTGCTGGAGGGATATGCGCCGCAAGCGGCGGAGGTGCGCGACGGCCGCATCCACCTGCGGCTCTCATCGGCGGCGGGCGACGAGCACACGATCTCGGCCGACCACGCGATCGTGTGCACCGGATACCGGGTCGATCTGCGCCGGCTCAAATTTTTCGACGGGCGGCTGCGGGCGGCGATCAAATCGGTGCGGAACAGCCCGATCCTGTCGAGCGGTTTCGAGACCTCGGTGCCCGGGCTGTACATGGTCGGCCCGGCCTCGGCCAACACGTTCGGGCCGATGTTCCGCTTCGTCTTCGGCGCCGAGTTCACCGCGCGCCGGATCGTGCCGCACCTGGCGGAAGCTGCGGTTCGCCGGCCCGCCGCGGCGCGTCCGGTTCTGGCCGCGCGCTGATCCGCCGCGCGCGGAGCGCGAGATGGCCAACGCGCTGATGATCGCCTTTGCGTTCGGCCTGCCCTACCACGTATTGCGCACCGCGGCCGCGGCGGGAACGCGGGTGCATGTGCTCGGCCATGGCGTCGCCGGCCGATTGCGCACCTCGCGCTGCTGCGCCTCCTACCGGGAACTGGACGATCCTGCGGACGAAGGCTCGGTCCTCGCCGATATCGAGGCGGCGGCAACACGACACCGCATCGACATCGTCTTCCCTTCCGACGACGTATCGACGCGGCTCCTCGCCCGGCTGCGCGACCGCCTGCCCGTGCGCACCTCGCCGCTGCCGGACCTCGCGGTCTTCGACCTGCTGAACGACAAGTGGAACTTCACGCGCTATTGCCATCGGCACGGGGTGCGCGTGCCGCCGGGCTGGTGCTTTGCCTCGGTCGACGAATTGCGCGCGGCGCTGGCCTCGCGCGAACTCGATCTGCCGATCACGGTGAAGCCGATCAACCGCTCGGGCGGCGTCGGCGTGGTTCACATCCGCGACGCGCGCGAGCACGCATTGCTCGGCCGCATCGACTACCGCCCGGTCCTGGTGCAGCGGCACATAATCGGCGAGACGGTGGGCATCTCGGCGGTGTGCCGGGACGGCAGGATCCTTGCCCATGCGGCCCAGCGTCGCGACGAGCGCCGCTTTGAACTGTTCGCCCATGCCGACCTGCTCGACAACATGTCCCGGCTGGTCGCGGCGACGCGGCTCGACGGTCCGGCCAATTTCGATGCCGTCATCGAAACCGGCACCGGGCTTAGCTATATCGTCGAGTGCAATCCGCGCTACTGGTTCACGATCTACCTGTCGATGCTGGTCGGCCTCAATTTCATGACGACGGCGCTGGAAGATGCCGGCATGCCGGCGGTGCCCGCCGCGACGTTGACCAGCGAGCCGCTCGAACTGGCGCCGCGCCGGACATTGCAGAACCCGCTGCGGGCACGGCGGCACGATTGGCGGCTGGTGCGCTATCACCTCGGCGATCCGATTCCCTATCTGCTGACCCGGGCGAAATTGATCGACGACAGCGCCGTCGCCGTCGGGGTCGCCGAGATGAGCGCCTATAGCGGGCCCGATCCCGCGGCTCCGGCGGCGCTCGGAGCCCACCCCTGACCGGCCGCATCGCCGCGCGGGGGACGGTGCCGTCGCGCCGCGACCTGCTGCTCGCGAGCGTTTCCGGCGCCGTCGCGTGGCCGCTGGCCGCGGCGGCCGCGACCGAGCCGGCGCCGGTGCCGGTGTTACGCGACATCGCCGCCGCGCGCGGGCTGCTTTACGGCACCTATGTGCGGGCGGAGATGCTCGACAAGGACCCGGTCTACACCGGCCTGGTGATCCGCGAGGCGGCGCTGATCGTGTGCTCGTGCACGCAATGGCGGAACCTGGCGCCGACGCCGACGACGACCGATTTTTCCGGGGTCGAGCGCGTCTATCGCTGGGCGCGCGCGCACGGCATGGAATATCGCGGCCACGCATTGCTGTGGGGCGAGGCGGCGCCGCCGTGGTTCGCCGCGTTGCCCGATCGCGCCGCGGCGGTACGCGCGGTCGAGGATCACGTGTCCGCAACCTGCCGCCATTTCGCCGGGCGGTTCCAGTCGTGGGACGTCGTCAACGAGGCGATCAAGCTCGGCGACGGCCGCGCCGACGGCCTGCGCCGCACCGTGTTCCTCGACAAGATCGGCCCGGAATATCTCGACATCGCGTTTCGCGCCGCGCGCGCGGCCGACCCCAAATTGCGCCTCGTCTACAACGATTTCGGCATGGAGCTCGACATCCCGGCGCACCATGACAAGCGCCGGGCGGTGCTGGCCCTGATCGACGGGTTCCGGCAGCGAAGCGTGCCGATCGACGCGATCGGCCTGCAAAGCCATCTGATCCTCGCCCTGATGGACCGCTTCACTCCGCGCGTGTTCAGCGAATATCTTGCCGAGCTGGCCGGCCGCGGCCTGCAGATCATGCTGACCGAGCTCGATGTCGTCGACCGCGGCGCCCCGTCGGCGATCCCGGCGCGCGACGCCGCCGTGGCCGATTGCTATCGCCGCTATCTCGATGTCGCGCTGGCCTCTCCGGCGGTGACGACGGTGATCAACTGGGGCCTTACCGACCGCAACAGCTGGATCACCTCGGGCCATTCGCCTGACGCGGCCCGCGCCGACGGATTGCCGCCGCGCCCGTTGCCGTTCGATGTCGACGGCCGGCCCAAGCCGGCGCTGGCGGCGATTGCCGCGGCGCTGAAGAACGCGCCCCGGCGGCCGCCGCAGGGCTAGCGGCCTACGGCCGCGCCGGAACCGCCAGTCGCCGGCCCGGCGGTGCCGAACGGGCGGATGCCCTGGCTTTGCGCCGCGCCGCGCGAGCGCGAAGCCCGACGCGGCCGAGATGGACCGTCGTCGCCACGAACAACACCCACAGCATGTCGCCGGGGCGGAAGAACTCGTATTCGGTCAGGTTCTCGATGAACATGCCGGCGAGCAGCGCGGCGCAGAACGCGACATGGCCGGCGGCGGGCGCGGTCAGCAGCCGGCCGATGCGATAGAACGCCGCCAGCCAGGCCAGCGCCATCGCCCCCATGCCGACGATGCCGAGCCCGAGGCCGATTTCGAGCCAGGCGTTATGGGCGTGCGGCGCCTTGAATTCGATCATCGCCCAGATCTCATTGGCCTCCACCCCGTCGAACCGCCAGAACCCGCCGAACCCGTAACCGAGCCACGGGCGCCGCGCGATGTAGGCGATCACGTAGTGCCAGATCTTGGTGCGGTCGGTGAAGGTAGGGTCGCGCCCGAGGGCCAGCAGCAATTCCTTGCCGTCCACCAGCGCCAGCCCGATACCGGCGAGGCCGATCACCCCCAGCACGAAGCCCAGCATCAGCCCGGCCGCGCTGCGCCGCCGCAGCGCCGATACCAGCGCGGCGGCGTAGCAGGCGACGATGATCATCACCAGCGGGGTCTTCGAATCCGCGAGCTTGAACAGGATCAGGCTGGCGACGATCACGGTTGCGGCAAGCCAGCGCGGGCCGAACCGCCGGTACCAGGCATAGAAGGCGACGATCATCGCGATCGCGCAAGCGAGGCCCAGCGTGTTCTTGTCGGAAAACGCGCCGCGCCAGGCAAAGGCATAGGTCTCGTTGCCGCCGATCGCGAGCGACGGCGCCACGACGATCATCGCCAGCGAGACCAGCATCGCCACCGCATAGATTTTGACCAAGAGCGCGACGAGATCGGCGAAATCGTATCGCGCGACCAGGTAGACGCCGAACAGCGTGGTCAGCGCGACAGTGCCCGAGCGGCGGATCACCAGGCTCGGATCCTCGGCCCAATACGCGCTGAGGAAGGCGAGGGCGACCAGGGCGAAAATCGGCCAGCCGCAGCGCAATAGCCGCAATATTTCCTGCCACCGCGCCAGGCAGGCGATGCCCAGGAACACCGCCAGCGCTGCGAAGGCGGCGAAATCGTAGGTATTGGAATCGCCCTGCATCGCGCCGTGCTGGTTGACGAGATAGCTGTCGGGCGGCCAAAACATACCGGCAAAGATCAACAGGAACACGAACGCGGCGAGGCGTTCGATATGGTCGGTGACGAATTTCATGCCCGTTGTCCGGACCGGCTCCGCGCCCTCGTCGCGCCGGTTCCGGCGGCGTTGAGCGCGAGCATGCGCGGGTGATGGCCGTGGGCCGGGCTCTCCTGTTTCTTGCCGTGCTGTTGATGGCGGCGACGGCCGCCGTCCAGGCCCGCGCCGACGGCACCGTCGTGCGCGCCACCGGCTGCGGCGGCAAAATCTTCGTGTCGAGCCTCAGCGGCTATTCGGTATTGACCGTGGAGGGGACGCCCGGCATCGCCGACGAGGACGCGCTGGTCGGCAAGGTCGACGGGGTCGGCTATACCCGGCTTTACGACCGCACCCGCGGCGTCAATTTCTCGGCCATCGTCGAGGACCATCGGCTCAGCCGCGACGACGTGATGCCGCGGATCGCGGCCGCCTGCCGCTCCGCCCTTGAGAACGACCTGGCGACCGGCACGGTGGTGCGCAGCGAGGGTTGCGGCAACCGCATCTTCGTCTCCGCCGAGCAGGGTTTCGCCATTCTCGACCGGCTCGCCGGCGGCATGGTCGGCAAGGACGATACGTTGTCCGGCGATTTCAACAAGCCCGGCCGCGCCACGGTAGAGGACAAGCAGACCGGCTCGGTGTTGACCGTGTTCGTCGAGGATTATCAACTCTCCCGAGCCGCGGCGGACCGCAAGATGGATGCGCTCTGCGCCGCTGCGCGATAGGCCGGCGCTGCGGCGCGCCCCTCGGGAATGATGGCGCGCCGTTGTTTGCCTTTGGTTAACGGCGCCCGATTGCGGCCGCACCGAAGCCGGCGCCGTTCAGCCGCAGGCGAAAGCGCTGGTGCCGGCGCACCGTGGCATCGGCGAAAGCGGCGCCCGCCGCATGCCCGCCGCCCTGCCGCCGCCCGAGGAATTGCGGCCGCACGACGTTGGTCGGCATGTCCGAAATCGCCGGAGCGAGCGCGGCGCTGTCCCAAAACGAGGCGTCGCCGACCGGCAATTCCGTGCTCGGTTCCGCGTCCGGGGCTTGTAGCGTCGGTTCGATGCATTGCGACGGGTCGGCCTGCGGCTCGGGCATGACCGCGTCGAATTCCGCCTCACCCGGCAAATTCGGAAGTTCTTCGCCGCTGCTGGCGAAGAACTCGCGCACGGTCGCCGCGGCGCGCGCGGCGCCGACCGGCCGCTCGCCGGCGCCGAACCCGGCGATCAGCACATTATCGGCGAGGATGTTGATGCGGCGCGGAATGCCGCCGGAAGCCGCGGCGACGATCCGTGCGGCGCCCGGCGACAACACCGCCCCGACCTCGCGCGCGCCGCACGCGGTCAGCCGGTAGGCGATGTAGGACAGGCTTTCGTCGAAGCCGAAGGCGCCGAGCCGCGCCCGCAACGCGACCCGCTGCGCCACCTGGCGCATGTCGTGCCGCGCGAGCACGGCATCGATCTCGGATTGGCCGACCAGCACGATCTGGATCAATTTCTCGGTATCGGTCTCGAAATTGCTGAGCAGGCGCAGGAATTCGATGGTTTCCGGCGGCAGTAACTGGGCCTCGTCGATCATCAGCACGACGGTGCGGCCGGCCTCGAAAATCTCGAGCAGCTTCAGTTGCAATGCCGGCACTGCGGCGAACACGCTTTCCGGCGCCGCGAGGTCGAGCTCGCGGCAGATATAGCGTGCCATGTCGAGGGGGCCGACCTGCGGCGTGAACAGATAGACGATCTTGAACGCCTCCGCCCGCGCCTGGTCGAAAAAGGCGCGGATGACGGTGGTCTTGCCGGTGCCGACTTCGCCGCTGCAGACGATGAACCCCTTGCGGGCTTCGACACCGTAGATGATCGTCGCCAGCGCCTCGCGATGCGCCGGGCTCATGTAGAGGAGGCCCGGATCCGGCGTGACCGCGAAAGGCGGGCGCGCCAGCCCGTAGAATTGCTCGTACATCCGACCGTTGTCCTTGCGGCGCCGGCCTACCCGGGTTGCTTGGCCGCACCCGGGCGATAGGACGGCGCCGCCGTATTGCGGCCGCGCCGACAGCGCGCCCAGGCCGCGTCATAGGCGGCGAGCAGAGGCGGCACGGAATATTCGAAGGCGAGTTCCCCGTGGAGGCGCCGGCGGCCGTGTTCGCCCATCTCGCGGCGGCGTGCCGGATCGTCGAGCAGGGCCGCAATCCCGTCCGCCAGCGCCGCGGCGTCGCCGGGATCCACGTAGACCGCCGCCGCTCCGGCCGAGACGCGCGCCTCGGTCAGGTCCGACGACACGATCGGCAGGCCGAAAAACATGTACTCGACGATCTTGTTGGCCGTGCTGCGGTCGGACCAGCCGTTTTTCGGCACCGGCTCGATGGCGACATCGGCTGAGGAGAGGATGCGGCACAATTTCTCGTCGTCGCTGATTGTGCCGGTAAACGTGCACAGCCCGGCAACCCCCTCGGCCGCGGCCGCGGCGACGACTGCCGGCTGGTGCGGCCCGCCGCCAACGAGGATGCAGTGGAAATCATTGCGGCCAAGCCGGTCGCGCAACGCCTTGACCGCGCGCACCAGATACTCGACGCCGTCCTGCTGGCAGATCTCGCCCAGATAGAGAACGAGGTGAGGCTTGCCGCGCTTGTATGCCGGGTCGGGCTCGTAGACGCGGAAGCGCGACAGAGCCGGCGCCGAACGCACGATGAATACGTCTTCCGGCCGCTTTCGCCCGCGCCCGACGGCAATCCGCTTGTAGCTCTCGTTGGTGGCGATGACGACCTGCGCGGCGCGGAACGTCTCGCGTTCGAGCAACAGGAGACCCCTCATCAGGATTCCGTCACTGCGGCCGAACTTGGCCTCGGCGAGTTCGGGCGACAGGTCGCGATGGTCGAAGATGAAGCTCTTGCCGAACAGGCGCCACAACCAGGCAAGCGGCCAGTAGATTTCCGGCGGGTTGCAAACATGCAGGATATCGAAGCCGCGGCCGAAGGCGGCGATGCGCAAAGACAGCAGCAGGGTCGCGGTGAAGCACCACAGGAACTCGACGATGAAGGCGAGCTTGCCCTGGGCCTCGACCGGCAGCCAGTAGCGGTAGACATCGACGTCTTCGAGCCGCTCGTACGAGCGGTTGAAGCCGCGCGCCTTGGGGCAGACCACGCTGACCTCGTAGCCGTTCGCGGCCAGCGTCGTCGCCTGCAGCCAGGCTCGCCGGTCGAACGGTACCGGCAGGTTCTGCAGCACATAGAGCACGCGGCGGCGGGGCAGGGCAGACGGCATGGCGGCGCCTTTTGGCGACGACCGCAGGCGGGCGGCGGCGCATCGCGCCGCGTCGCGCCACGAACGGACAGGGCGCGCCGATAGTGCGTCGGCGAGGGTTAAGGAGCGGTTGAGCCGCGCCGCAAGATCGCGAAGACGCACCTATCCCGGATGCGACGGCACCGAGGCCAGCACCGGCAGGCCGAGCAGCCGCTCGACGCTCTCGACCGTGATCAAGGTTTCGCGGAAGACGAGCAGGTATAGGAGGATGCCCGACGCGCCGACCACCCCGATCAGGATTCCGGCGAAAGCGAACGGCAGGTGCTTCGGCCCGCTCGGGCGCAACGGCGCATCGGGCTGCTGCAACACGCTGACGCTGACCACCTTCTCGCGGTCGAGGTCCTCGTTCATGCGCGCTTCCTCGTAGCGCGTGCGATAGGTGTGGGCCAGCTCTTCGAGCTCGCGCCGTTCGCGGTCGAGATCGTCGAGCTCGCGCGCGCCCTGGACCAGGGTTTGCAGCCGCGCATCGATCGCCTTGGCCTGCTGCGTGCGCAAGGCGATCTGCTGGTCGAGCGGCGCCGCGTCGGCGAGCGCACGGTTCAATGCGACGACCATGTCGTCATAGGCGGCGTTGCGCTGCGACCACTGCTTTTGCTTGATCGGGTTCGGCCGGGCGATGAATTCCTTCAGCCGCGCCATCTCCTGCTCGGCGTCGCGCAGCGGCTTTACGTCACCGACATAGCGCTGGCGCAATTGCTGCGCCTTAACCTGAAGGTCGAGCAGCCGGTCCTTGGCCTGTTCGACCATATCCGACGTGGTGACCCCGGCCGGGATCAGGGCCGGCGTGGATTTCAGGCGATTGCGCAGAAAATCGATCCGCTGGTGAGCGTCGATCGACTGGCTCTTCAACTGTTCGAGGATGCTGCCTACCGAAGCCCGGTCGTCGAGCAGCTTGGCGCGCTGCGTTTCCACGTCGAACAGCGACTGCGAGGATTTGAGCTGCGCGATCTCCGCCACCTGGGTGTTGAGCCGGGCTTCGTATTCCTTGGCCTGCTGCTGCAGGAATTTGTACTGCGGGTCGCTGAACATCTCGGCGTGCTTCTGCTCGTAGAGCGCAACGACAAGGTTCAGTGCGCGCACCGCCATGTCGCGGTCGGGGTTGCGATAGCTGATGTCGATCACGTCCGAATCGGCAACCGGTGCGACCTTGAAATCGCCGTAGAAACGGCGCACCGCCGCGTCCACCGTCGGGCCGCTGCCGAACCAGCCGTGCGCGGGATACAGGCGGCCGGCGCCGATCTTGTTGATGACCCCCGCGACGAGGTCGCGGCTCGTCAGGATCTGGATTTCGGAGTTGACGATCTCCTGTTTGGTCACCGACGGAACCGAGGCGACCGGCTGGTTCGGGTCGGAGCGGACCTGGAACTCGCGCCCGGTTTTGACCAGGATGCGGCCGGTGGCCTCGTAATACGGGGTCAGCAGGTACGAGGCGGCGGTGACGAGAAAGGCCAGTCCGAAAAAGGCGCCGGCCAATTTGCGCCACTCTTTGAACAGGATGCTCAAGAGCTCGCGGGTCGTCAGGTCGTAGGGGTTGGCGGCCATCAGATCGTCCCGGTGCGAAGGCGCGGCGGTTCGCGCCGGGCGCCTATTGGATCGGATAGTTCAAATAGAACGGCAGGTTCTTGACGTAAGAGGCGAGGAAGTCGGAGAACGAGGCGAAGATAGTCTGCGGAACGTAAACAACATCATAAGATTTAAGCATCGGGTCTTCCGCGGCCGGGCCAGCCCCGCCGTAATTTCCCAAATCTACCTTGTAGTAATAAATCTTGCCGTCGGGGCTGCGCCGCAGCAGCAGGATGTCGCCGGTCTTGGCGCCGGTCTTGACCCCGCCGGCCTGGGCCAGCGCTCGCGACACGGTCAGCGGCACATCGCTGCGGACGATCCCGGGGGTGTTGACCCAGCCGTCGACATAAACCTCTTCAGGTGCATAGCTGCGCACGGTGACGCTCAGGTCGGGGTTTCTGATGACCTGGGCGTAGCGCTGGTTGAGCCGCTTGGTCGCCGCACCGACGGTGAGCCCGCCGACCGCCACGGTGTTGACAAGCTGCAACGACAGGCGCCCGTCGGGGCCGACGACGACCCGGTCGTTGAGGTCGGGATAATAGGGAAAGCGCACCTCGATCTCGTCGCCGGGCGCCAGCGTGTGCTCCGCGGTCAGCGGCACGCCGCCGGGATAGACGCCCGGGCCGGCGACATTGGGCGCCGACGGCGTGCAGGCGGCGACAACGCCGGCCAAGAGCACCGCGATCGCGACAATCCGCGCCAGTCTCACGCGCGCCCCCCATCTCCGCGCCGCGAACGCCGACCGCCGGAATATCGCCGAACTCGCGTATCGGCCGCAAGCCGGTGCGACGGGATCGCGCGGCGATTGTGCCCGAGGGCCCGGTCTAAAACGCGCTGCGCTGACAAACGAAGACCTTGATGGTCAATATCAGGCTGCGGATGTCGAACCACAGCGACCAGTTGTTGATGTAGTCGAGGTCATGTGCGACCCGTGCCCGCAACGCTTCCTCGGTGTCGACCGGCCCGTTATGGCCGTTGACTTGCGCCCAGCCGGTAATGCCGGGCTTGACATGATGACGCAGGGCGTAATCGGGCACGATGTCTTCGTTGCGCCGGTGTTCGACGCGCATCGCCACCGCATGCGGCCGCGGCCCGACCAGCGACATTTCGCCCCGCAGCACGTTGAGCAGCTGCGGCAATTCGTCAAGGCTCCACTTGCGCAGGAAGCGGCCGACCCGGGTGATTCGCGGGTCGTCGCGGCTCGATTGGCGCTCGCCGTTCTGGTGCGGTGCGTCGGCGTACATCGTGCGGAACTTGTAGACGCGGATCACCCGGTCGCCGAAGCCGAGCCGGTTCTGGCGGAACAATACCGGCCCCTTGCTGTCCAGCTTGATCGCCAGCGCTATCGCCGCCATCAGCGGTGCGGCCGCAATCAGCGCCAGCGCCGCGACCACGGCATCGAACACGCTCTTCGCCAGGCTCTGGCCGAAGCTGAGCGGGCGCCCGTAGACGTCGATCAGCGGCAATCCGCCGAATTCCGCCGAATCCCTGCCGGCGACGCTGAACCCCACCATGTCGGGGGCGAGGCTGATCTCGACCGGCATCTGGTGCAGTTTGCGCAACACTTCGAGCAGGCGCTTTTCGGCCGAATGCGGCAACGCGACGATGACCCGGTCGATCAGGCGCTGGCGCGACAATTCGATCAGGTCGCCGGCGGTGCCGCGGATCAGGGCGTGCAGACGGCCGGTGCCGCCGCGGCGCCGGTCGTCGAACACGCCGACCAGCTCGATCCACTCGGCGCAAGCATCCTGCAGCCGCTCGAGCAGGCGCTCGGCGAGGTCGCCGGTGCCGAAGATCGCCACGGCCTGCTTCAGCCTTCCCTGGCGGTGCCAGCGCGCGATCAGCCCGGCCGCGATGAGGCGGGCGAAAACCATTCCGCCGGCCGCGCCAAAAGCCCACAGCGCGAGCCAGCGAACGAGCGGTGCCTTGGCGCCGCCGCTCGCGGTCGGCAGCGCGATGACGGCTGCCAGGGCGAGCGCGAACGGCATCAACAGCCGCAGCGCGGCCTCCCCGGCGAAGCGCGCGCGTGTCTGGCGAAGCGCCTCGCGCACCAGCAATGTCTCGGCCGTCGACGAACGCAATGCCAGTATCAGGATCGCCAAACCGATCAGGGCGGGCGCCGGCCCCGGCAGGCGATGAAATTGCGGCTGTGCCCAATAGGCCGCGCCGCCGGTGGCGATCGCCGCCGCCGCGTCGGCAAGGCGCATGGCCCAGGCGATGGCGCGGGGGTTGACCCGGCGGCGTTCGGGCCCGGCTTGGCCGATTGCCGCGGCCGCCTGCAACGTAACCGGGGCGACGACGCGGTTCTGGGGCTGGCGCTCGCGACTCGGCTCGAGCGGCGGGGGTGCGGCCGGCTTGTCGCCGCGGTGCTCACGCGGCGAGGCGAACGCGTCGCGTCTGCCCTCCGGCGGGGTCGGGTCGTACATGCCCGGCGCGACCGCGCCGGTGAGCGTGACGGGATCGGCGGCGGGAGCAGTCATCGGGAAGAGGCCTTGCGCGGAAACTCGCTGGGGTTCGGAGCGGCCGCGAGGTGCTGGGTCGATACGAGCCATCGAGGATTCGGTACTCGACGCGCTGGTTGTTCCGGCGGAAACTCGGGGTTGCCGCGACTGTGTCAGGCAGATCGCGGCGCGCCTTAAGCCCGCGGCGAAACTAGGTACACAACCAGACAAATTGCAGCATAATTCATGGTTAAATACTCTCGAATACTGACTAATCCATCGAAAATGGAATGCTTGATTATGGGCCGCGCGAATCTGTTAACCATAAATATCCTGCGTTTCGGCAGGTTTAGGCGCGTCAGCTTGGCTGTGGTGATTGCGGCCGCGGCGATGCCCGGCGCACCGTATGCGGCGCCGGCGAAGGCGGTCGAAGCCGGGCATGCGATGGTCGTGTCGGCGCAGCGGCAGGCGAGCGCGGCCGGCCTCGCCATCCTCAAGGCCGGCGGCAATGCCGTCGATGCCGCGGTCGCCATCGGCTATGCCCTGGCCGTCGTCGACCCGTGCTGCGGCAATATCGGCGGCGGCGGCTTCATGGCGATCCGTCGCGCCGACGGGCGCGCCAGCGTCATCGATTTCCGGGAGACGGCGCCGGCAGCGTCGCGTCCCGGCATGTATCTCGACGCCGCCGGCAACCCGATCCGCGACGCCAGCCGCTATGGCTATCTTGCCGTTGCGGTGCCGGGGACGGTGATGGGGCTCGACCGGGCCTTGCGCGAGTACGGCACGCTGCCGCGGGCGCGGGTCATGGCGCCGGCGATTGCGCTGGCGCGCGCCGGGTTCGTGCTCGGCCGCGCCGATGCCGCGGCATTCGCCGCCAAGGCCGACCGTCTTGCCCGCGACCCGGAAGCCGCCCGGATCTTCCTGCGGCCGGACGGCTCTCCGCTGCAATCCGGCGACCGGCTCATCCAGCCCGATCTGGCGGCGACGCTGGCCTTGATTGCCGAGCAGGGACCCGGCGCGTTCTATCGCGGCCCGATTGCGGCGCGGGTGGCGGCGGCCTCCGCCGCCCGAGGCGGCATTCTGACCACGGCGGATTTCGCCCGGTACACGGTGGAGGAAACCGCGCCGCTCGCCTGCGCCTATCGCGGCTACCGCATCCTGTCGGCGCCGCCGCCGAGTTCGGGCGGGGCGGTGCTGTGCGAGATGCTGAACGTGCTCGCTGGCTGGAACCTGGCCGAATCGGGTTTCGGCTCGGCGCGCGAGGTTCACCTGCTGGCCGAGGCGATGCGCTATGCCTATCGCGACCGCAACGCCGTGCTCGGCGACCCGGCCTTTGTCGCCAACCCGCTCGGCCGGCTGCTGTCGCCGGGCTATGCGGCAGCGATCCGCGCCGCGGTCGCACCGGACAAGGCAACGCCCTCGGCGGCGCTCGGGCCGGCGCTCACCACGCGGGAGGGGTCCGACACCACCCACTATTCGGTGGTCGATGCGGCCGGCAATGCCGTCGCCGTGACCTATACGATCAACGGCTATTTCGGCGCCAACGTGGTGGCACCGGGCACCGGGTTTCTGCTCAACGACGAGATGGACGATTTCGCGGCGAAGCCGGGCACCCCCAACATGTTCGGCCTGGTCCAAGGCGCCGCCAACGCGATCGCGCCCGGCAAGCGGCCGCTGTCGTCGATGACGCCGACGATCGTGACCAAGGACGGCCGGTTGCGCCTCGTCCTCGGCAGCCCCGGCGGGCCGCGCATCACCACCGCCGTGCTCGAAACCCTGGTCGACATGATCGATTACGGCATGGCCCCGGCGGCCGCGGTGGACGCACCGCGCTTCCACCACCAGTTCCTGCCCGACACGCTGTTCTACGAGGCGGGCGGCCTGTCGCCGGCGACGCAGGGCGCGCTGGCGGGAATGGGCTACCGCCTCAAGGCGGAGAAGCCGTGGGGCGCGGTCGAATTGATCGCCGTCGATCCCGGCCCGCCGCGCCGGCTTTACGGCGCCAGCGACGCGCGCCGGCCGAGCGGCGCGGCGCTCGGCGATTGAGGGCTACGCCCGCGATGCGATCGGCTCGAAGCAGATGTGCCGGGACTCTCCATACAGAATGTAGGTGCCGCACAGAAAGCCGTTATCGACATGCATGCCCTTGTATCTGAGGCAATCGAACGACAGTCCGCCGGTGTCGATGGGGCAGGTCGTCGGGCGGTCGGTGAACGACACCGGGTTGCCGGGCGTGTTGTGCGCGTTGGGGTCGATCGAGCCGCCGACGAGGTGGATCGCCACCCGGTCCGGCAAAACCCGGTCGACGAAGAAATCGATCCGCCAGGTTCCCATGATCCCGGCCCAATGCCCGGTCCGCAATGGCAGGAAGCTGCCGTTCGGGCCGGGCGGCGGCGGCTTCGGCGGGCGGCTGCACGAGCCGAGTCCCAGCGTGCCGGCAAGCAATATTGCCGCCGCGGCCCGTCTTGCAGCCGTCAAACCTAGGCCTCGACCAGCACGTTGACGCCGCGCGCCGCGACCGCGAATTCGCGCCAGGTCTCGTCGTCGATCGGCACGCCCTCGGCGATGCGCCGCGCCCGCATCAGCCGCTCGGGGTCGCCCGGGATCAGCACCGGCTCGCCGGCCTGGCGCGGCGGCGAAGCGGTGACGTAGTCGGTCATCGCCCGGATCTCGTCGTTGAGCCACCCGGGCTCGGCGAGGCGCGCCGGGTCGATGACCACGAGCAGCATGCCGTTGGTTACCGATTCGGCGTCCTGGCGCTCCGGCCGCATCGTGCCGCTGCCGGTCACCGCGCCGGCCAGGATCTCGCAGATGAAGGCGAGCGCGTAGCCCTTGTGCTCGGCAAAGGTCAACAGGGCGCCGCGCGGCCGCCGGTACATCACGTTGGGATCGGTGGCCGGCTGACCCTCGGCATCGAGCAACGTGCCGGGCGCGATCTTTTCGCCCTTGTTGCGGGCGACCCGCACCTTGCCCATCGCGATCCGGCTCGTCGCCATGTCGGCGATGATCGGCCGATCCGGCGTCGGACCCGGGATCGCCACGGTCACCGGATTGGTGCCGAAGCGCGCGTCGCGGCCGCGCCACGGCGCCACCGCCGGGCGCTGATCGGTGATGTTGACGAACGAGATCGAAACGAGGCCCGCCGCCGCGCACATCTCGCCATAGGTGCCGACCCGGCCGATGTGATGGGCGTTGCGCAAGGCGACGACGGCGACGCCGGTCTCCTTGGCCTTGGCGATGCCGAGCAAGGTGGCCTCGCGCGCGACGATCTGGCCCCAGCCGCGGGCGCCGTCGTAAACGATCATCGAGCCCGAATCGCTGACGACATGCCCCTTCTCGTTGGCCGTCGCCTTGCCGCCGGCGAGATTGCGCAGGTAGTTGGCGATGAGGCCGATGCCGTGGCTGTCATGGCCGCGCAGATTGGCCTCGACGAGGTGGCCGGCAACGATCTCGGCTTCCTCGGGGGCGCTGCCGGCGGCGGCGAAGACGCGTTCGACGAGGCGGCTGAGCTCGGCGTGGTCGATCACCTTCATGACCCGATATCCTCCTGCTGCCGAGCGGCGAGGCGCTGCTTGTGGGCCGGGTAGACCCCGAGAATCTTTACCTCGGTCGAGAAGAACCGGAGCTCTTCGAGCGCCAGCTTCAGCGGCCGGTCGTCGGGATGCGCCTCGACATCGGCATAGAACTGGGTCGCCGCGAAGCGCCCGTTGACCATGTAGCTTTCCAATTTGGTCATGTTGACGCCGTTGGTGGCGAACCCGCCCAGCGCCTTGTAGAGCGCCGCCGGCACATTGCGCACGTTGAACACGAAGGTGGTGACGCTGGGCACGCCGCGCGGCGCCCATCGGGGTTCGCGCGCCATCACCAGAAACCGGGTCGTGTTGTGCTCGGCATCCTCGATATTCCGGGCGAGCGAGACGAGGCCGTAGATTTGCCCGGCCAGCTCCGAGGCGATCGCGGCCACGGTCGGGTCGCCGCGGGCGGCGATCTCGGCGGCGGCGCCCGCCGTATCGGCAGCGACCACCGGGCTGAGGCCGCGCTGGCGCAGCCAGTTGCGGCACTGGCCGAGGGCGTGGACATGGCTTCTGACCGTGCGGATCGTCGCCAGGCTGGCGCCGGGCAGGGCCAGCAGGTGATGATGCACCGGGTCGAAATGCTCGCCGATGATGTAGAGGCCGGAATCGGGCATCAGGTGGTGGATGTCGGCGACCCGGCCGGCGACCGAGTTTTCGATCGGGATCATGCCGAGCGCGGCGCTGCCGTCGTGGACGGCGGCGAAGGCGTCTTCGAACTGGGCGCAGGGCAGCGTCGTCATCTGCGGGAAGACGCGGCGGCAGGCGAGGTCGGAATAGGCGCCCGGCGCGCCCTGAAAGGCGATCGTCCGGGCCGGATCGGTCGGTGCGGTCATCGTGCTATCCACATACATCATCGTCATCGCGAGCGCAGCGAAGCAATCTCATGCCGGACGGGGTTCGATCGGGCGAGATTGCGTCGTCGCCGGCGGCTGCTCGCAACGACGCGATCCTCAGCGCCGTAACGAGGCGCGGACGCGCTCCAGGTCTGCCGGGGTGTCGACCTGCCCGCCATGCTGCTCGGGCCGGATCAGCCGCACCGAAATGCGCATCCCGGCTTCGAGCGCGCGCAACTGCTCGAGCCGCTCGCGCTGTTCGAGCACGCCGCGCGGCAATCCGACATAGCGGTCGAGCGCGGCACGGCGATAGGCATAGAGGCCGACATGCTCGTAATGCGGCCCGGCGCCCCACGGCACCACCGCCTTGCTGAAATAGAGCGCGCGCGCCGGTTGTTCCGGGTCGGTGAAGCCGGCGACGACCTTGTTGACGTGATCCTGCGCCAGCATCGCCGGGTCGTCGATGACCGCAGCGAGCGTGGCGATGTCGGTGTCGGGGTCGGCGAGCCCCGCGAAGGCGAGGCGGATTGCCGCCGGCTCGATCAGCGGCATGTCGCCTTGCACGTTGACCACCGCGTCATGGGCGCGCTCCGGGTCGAGGCCGGTTATCGCGGCGTGGATGCGGTCCGAGCCGGTCGGCAATTCGGGGTCGGTCAGCACCGCGCGGCCGCCGGCACGCTCGATGGCGGCGGCGATCTCGCGGTCGCCGCAGGCGACGACAACCGGCCCGATCGCGGCCGCGACGGCGCGCCGCCACACGTGCACGATCATCGGCTCGCCGGCGATGTCGGCGAGCGGCTTGCCGGGCAGCCGCGTCGCCGCCAGCCGGGCAGGGATCGCGACGATCGGGTTGGCGGGCAAGGCGGTGGTCATCGGTCGGTGCCGGAAAGCGAACGGGGAGCGACAACATGCCCGGTTCGCCGGTGCGTCGGAAGCGTGATAATTCATTTGTGCCCGTTGCCGGAATCGGATTTCCTGCCGCGCTCGACTGCAGGTGCGCTGCCGGTGGGGAGCCGAGGGGAGACAAATGCCGGCCTTCGAGTGGAACAAAATCATCGCATCCGTGCTGACCGCGCTGATCGTCGCGATGGTCGCAGGAATCCTGTCCAACGAAATCATCCGCCCGCGTCATCTTGAAAAGCTCGCCTATGTTCCGCCTGGCGCGAACAGCGGCGCCGCGGCGACGGCAACGGCAACCCAGGCGAAGGCGCCCTCGCTGCCTCCGATCGCGCCGTTCCTGGCCAAGGCCGATGCCACGCACGGGAAACAGGTTGCCAAGGTGTGCGAGCAGTGCCACACCTTCGACAAGGGTGCCCCGAACAAGATCGGCCCCAACCTGTTCGGCGTCGTGGCGACCGAGAACATCGCGACCGTGCCCAATTATTCGTTCTCGCCGGCATTGTCGAAGGACAAGAGCGAGAAGTGGGATCCGGAAAAGCTGAACGAGTGGCTGGCCGACCCGCAGCACTTCGCCCCGGGCACCAAGATGACCTTCGCCGGCCTGCCCAAAGAACAGGACCGCGCCGATGTCATCGCCTATCTTGAGAGCTTGAAATAGGGGGAATGTGGACGGGCTCGACGCGTATCTGGCGCTTGCCGCCGACCTCGCCGATATCGCCGGGGCGACGATCCGCCCGTATTTCAGGGTTCCACTTGCGGTTGACGACAAGCCGGACCTGTCGCCGGTAACCGCCGCCGACCGCGCCGCCGAAGCGGCGATGCGGGGGCTGATCGCCGCCCGTTTCCCGGCCCATGGGGTGATCGGCGAGGAATACGGGGCCGAACGGGAAGGGGCGGAGTTCGTCTGGGTGCTCGACCCGATCGACGGCACCAAATCCTTCATCTCGGGGGTGCCGCTGTTCGGCACCTTGATCGCGCTTGCGCATCGCGGCCGGCCGGTGCTGGGGGTCATCGACCAGCCGATCTCGCGCGAGCGCTGGGTCGGCGCCGCCGGGCGCCCGACCACATTCAACGGCCGACCGGTGCGGTGCCGGCCGTGCCCGGGCCTGGCTGCGGCAACGGTCTTCGCAACCACACCGGACATGTTCACGGGCGCAGACGCCGCTGCATTCAACCGCGTCGCAGGCGCCGCCAAGCTGGTCCGCTTCGGCGCCGATTGCTACGCCTATGGGCTGCTCGCCCTGGGTTTTGTCGATGTGGTCATCGAGGCGAGCCTCAAGCCATACGATTTCAGCGCGATGGTCCCGATCGTCGCCGGGGCCGGCGGGGTGGCGACGGACTGGGACGGCGCCGAGCTTGGCCTCGCTTCGGACGGGCGGGTGCTGGTTGCCGGCGACAGGCGCACCCACCAGGCTGCGCTCGCCCGCCTCGCCCCCTAGTGTGGTGGATTTGAAGTTCGCATCATCCTGGTGGCGGTCTCGTTGGCGAACGTCAAATCCGAAAACCACACTGGCTCTCATAGAGTTGCTCGTGTGCTTTCGAATCCAAAATTCGCTTTGTGCCTTACCCCGAGATATGGCGAATTTCGGATTCGGTGCACTAGGGGCAGCAAGGAACGTTCGATGCACAGACGCACGGTCATCGCGCTCGGCCTCGCCCTGCCATTGGCGGCGATCCGCATCGCCCGGGCCGCGGCGAGCTACGGGCTGTCGCTGTTCGGCGAGATGAAATATCCGCCGGGCTTCACGCATTTCGATTATGTCGACCCGAACGCGCCGAAGGGCGGCACGATGAAACTGTCGGCGATCGGCACGTTCGACACGCTCAACCCGTTCGTCGTGATGGGCGTGCCGGCGGCCGGCATCAGCCAGATTTTCGACACCCTGACAAGCTCGGCCGAAGACGAGCCGGCGACTGATTACGGCCTCGTCGCGCAAAGCGTCGAGGTCGCGCCCGACAAGATGTCGGTGCTGTATACATTGCGGCCCGAGGCGCGCTTTCACGACGGTTCGCCGATGACGGCCGACGATGTGATCTGGACCTTCGGCGCGCTGCGCGCGCAGGGCCAGCCGCTCTATCGCACCTATTATGGCGACGTGGTCAGGGTCGCCAAAGAGGGCGCGCACGGCGTGCGGTTCTATTTCAAGTCGTCGAAGAACCGGGAATTGCCGCAGATTCTCGGACAGATGCCGGTCTTGTCCAAAGCCTATTGGAGCAGCCGCGATTTCGCCAAGACGACGCTGAAGCCGCCGGTCGGCAGCGGCCCGTACACGGTCGCTGCGATCGACCCCGGCCGCTCGATCACCTATCGCCGCGTGGCCGATTACTGGGGCGCCAACCTGCCGGTCAACAAGGGGCGCTACAACGTCGACACGATCCGCTACGATTATTACCGCGACCCGACGGTGGCGCTGCAGGCGTTCCTTGCCGGGCAATACGACCTGCGCGAGGAGAATTCGTCGAAAGCCTGGGCCACCGGCTACAACACACCGGCGGTGCGCAGCGGGCTGATCAAGAAGATCATGATCCCCAACGCCCTGCCGGCGCCGATGCAGGGGCTGGGCTACAATCTGCGGCGGCCGATCTTTCAGGACCCGGGGGTGCGCGAGGCGCTCGCCTATGGGTTCGATTTCGAATGGTCGAACAAGAACCTGTTCTATGGCTCCTACACCCGCACGCGCAGCTATTTCGACAATTCGGATCTGGCCGCAACCGGGGTGCCGCAGGGCGAAGAGTTGAAAATTCTCGATGCATACCGCGGCCAGATCCCCGATGCGGTGTTCACGACCCCTTACAACCCGCCGCATTACGACGGCAGCGGCAACATTCGCTCCGGCCTGGAACAGGCGCTCAAATTGCTGAAGGCGGCGGGCTGGAGCTTCCAGGGCGAGAAGCTGGTCAACGACAAGACCGGGCAGCCGTTTGCGTTCGAAATCCTCAACAACGATCCGCAGATGGAGCGGATCATCCTGCCGTTCATCCAAAACCTGAAGCGGCTCGGCATCGCCGCGACCTTGCGCACGGTGGATACCGCGCAATACCAGCGGCGATTGGACACTTTCGACTTCGACATGACCACTGTGATGTTTCCGCAGTCGCTGTCGCCGGGCAACGAAGAGCGCGATTTTTTCGGCTCGCGGGCCGCCGACCTGCACGGCAGCCTCAATGTCGTCGGGATCAAGAGCCCGGTCGTCGACGCGCTGATCCAGGGCCTGGTCACCGCGCCCGACCGCGCCACCCTCATCGCCTATACCCATGCGCTCGACCGGGTATTGCAGTACGGCTACTACCTGATCCCGGAATTCCACCTGGGCGGCTACTGGGTCGCCTATTGGAACAAGTTCCGGCGTCCGCCGGTGACGCCCAAATACGGCCTCGACCTCAGCACGTGGTCGGTCGATACGGCGGCGGAGGAGACCATCGCGGCCAAGCGCGGCGGCGCGAAATGACCGCGGACGGCGCCGTGCGATGATCGCCTATGCGACCCGGCGCATCCTGTTGATGGTGCCGACGCTGTTCCTGATCATGGTGGTCAATTTCGTCATCGTACAGGCGGCGCCGGGCGGCCCGGTCGAGCAGATGATCGCCAAGTTGCGCGGCAGTGCGGTCGCGGCGACCGCGCGGGTGACCGGCAACGGCGACATCAGGGCGCCGACCGGGGAGGCGCATTACCGCGGCGCGCGCGGCCTCGACCCCGCTTTCATCGCTGAGTTGCGCAAGCAATTCGGCTTTGACAAGCCGCCGCTCGCCCGGTTCGTGCTGATGATGCGCAACTATCTGACCTTCAACCTCGGCACCAGCTTTTTCCAGGACCGCAAGGTCATCGACCTGATCGAGGACAAATTGCCGGTGTCGATCTCGATCGGGCTGTGGACGACCCTGTTCACCTACCTCGTCTCGATCCCGCTCGGCATCCGCAAGGCGGTGCGCGACGGCAGCCGTTTCGACATCTGGTCGAGCGCCGTCGTCATTGTCGGCTACGCGGTGCCGAGCTTTCTCTTTGCGGTGCTGCTGATCGTATTGTTCGCCGGCGGCAGCTACCTGCAAATCTTCCCGTTGCGCGGCCTGATCAGCGACAACTGGGCGAGCCTGCCCTGGCCGGACAAGATCGCCGATTATTTCTGGCACATCACCCTGCCGATCGCGGCGCTGGTGATCGGCGGCTTCGCCACGTTGACGATGCTGACCAAGAACTGCTTTCTCGACGAGATCAACAAGCAGTACGTCTTGACCGCACGGGCCAAGGGGCTCACCGAGCGCCGGGTGCTTTACGGCCACGTGTTTCGCAACGCGATGCTGCTGGTGGTGGCGAGTTTCCCCGCGGCCTTCGTGTCGATCCTGTTCAGCGGGTCGTTGTTGATCGAGGTGATCTTCTCGCTGGACGGGCTCGGGCTCCTCGGCTTCGACGCGGCGATCAACCGCGATTACCCGATCATGTTCGGCACCCTCTACGTGTTCACCCTGATCGGGCTGGTGCTGAAGCTGATCAGCGACCTGACCTATATGCTGATCGACCCGCGCATCGATTTCGGCACGCGCGGGGGGTAGCCTGTAGAAAAAATGCGGGACTACTGCTCCGTCATTGCCAATCCCGGACGGCCGCTGTGCGAGCGTTACGGGGGAACGCAATCCCGCGCCGCAGCATCCCGGTCGTCACGGGATTGCTTCGTCCCCGCGGGTCGAGCCCGCAGGTTTCTCGCAATGACGGCGCCAAACCGGAGGGAATTGAGATGCCCAGCTTCCGCCTTGCCCTCATTCAGCCGATCACCGTTCCGCCGCCCGATGACGACAGGAACGTTGCTGCGGCGGTCGAATGGATCGGGCGGGCGGCAGGCGCGGGAGCGCATTTCGTCTGCTTTCCGGAAAGCTATCCCGGCCCGTGGCGGATGCCGGCCAAATTCGATCCGCACGCGGCGATCGCCGAGGCTGCCGCGAGGCACGGCGTCTACACGGTTTACGGCACGATCGAACCGATCGATGCGCAGAAGGCCACGGCCTACAACCTGACCTGCATGGCCTGGCCCGACGGACGCGCGCCGGCGCGCTACCGACGCACTCACCCGAACGGGCCGTGGATCTACACCGGCGGCAAATTCTGGGAGTTCCAGTACGTCGCCGGCAATGACTACCCGGTGTTCGACACGCCGCACGGCACGGTCGGCCTTGCCATGTGCAGCGAAGTCTATATGCCCGAGGTTGCCCGCGCCCTGGCCTTGCGCGGGGCCGAATTGATCTTCATGCCGGCCGGGCTCGACAAGCGCCGCTTGTGGGAGACGTGGCGCACCCTGCTGTGGGCACGCGCGATCGAGAATTTGGCCCTCGTCGTCTCGACGCAGAACCTGCTGGGCGCACAGGACCGCGGCCTGTCGATCGTCGCCGCGCCCGAAACGATCCTCCACGAAAGCACGGTCGCCGGCATGGCGGTCATCGAGGTCTCGCTCGACCGCGTGCGCGAGTTGCGCGCCGGCCGCGATTCGGTCGGCTCGTCGCAGCGTTGCGGTGCAAAGGAGGGCGTGCTGTCGGAGCAGTGGCAGCGGCCCGAACTGTACGACAGCTTCCATCCGCGCCCGCTGCCCGCGGCAGCGCAATGAAACTGGTGAATTCCGGCCAGAATCGGCTCCGGTTACGCCCGAACCGCTCTGCTAAAGATGCCCCGCACCGGACGGTCTGACGGCCGCGATCTGTAACCACCGCGACAGCGCCTCCACCAGCGTCCGGGTGCCGGATCGGCGACAGGACCGGCTGGTCGACGGCTGATCTCTCATATCAGCCAGCAGCTTCGCGCCGGGTGGCTCCGGTTGACACCCTCCGGATCGGGGGCTAAGTCAAAGGGTGTCGCGGGAATGCTTCCTGCTGGAACAACACAGACGATGGCATACGACCAGCGGCCGCTGTCGCCGCACATTCAGGTCTATCGCTGGCAGTTGACCTCGGTGATGTCGATCCTGCACCGGGCGAGCGGGATCTGGCTGAGCGTCGGAACGATCCTGCTGATGTGGTGGCTCGTTGCCGCGGCGTCTGGCCCCGATTCCTATCTCGCGGTGCAGCATTTCTGGGCCTCATGGATCGGCCGCGTGCTGCTGTTCGGCTGGACTGCGGCCTTGTTCTACCATCTGTGCAACGGCATACGGCACCTGTGGTGGGACACCGTACACGGGCTGGACCTCCGCGGCGTTTATGCCAGCGGCTGGGCGGTCGTGGCGGCGGCCGCGGCGCTCACCGTCATCGCCTGGATCGCCGGCTTGGCCGGCTGGAGCCATTGACATGGCCGCAGAGCGGATGCGTTCGCCGTTGGGCCGGGCGATCGGGCTGGGCTCGGCGAAGGAAGGGGTCGGGCACTGGTGGGCGCAGCGGGTCACCGCGCTGGCATTGGTGCCGCTGGCGTTGTGGTTTGTCGCTGGCGTGATCGCGCTGGCCGGGACGGACCGCGCCGTGTTTGTGGCCTGGGTCTCCCATCCGGTGCCGGCGGTGTTGCTGGTGCTGCTGCTGATCGCCACTTTCTATCATGCCGCGCTCGGGCTTCAGGTCGTCATCGAGGACTACATCCACGCCGAGGCCGTGCGGCTTGGCGCATTGATCGTGATGCGCCTGTTGTGCTTCGCACTCGCGGTGCTCGGCATTTTTGCCGTGCTGAAGATGGCCTTCGCCGCTTGACGGCGGCGAGCCGAGCGACCCTCAAAGGACATACGGCCGATGCCTGCCGCCTATCCGATCACCGACCACACCTACGACGTCGTCGTCGTCGGCGCCGGCGGCGCCGGACTGCGCGCGACGCTCGGCACCACCGCCGCGGGGCTCAAGACCGCCTGCATCACCAAGGTGTTCCCGACCCGCAGCCACACCGTCGCGGCGCAGGGCGGAGTCGCCGCCGCGCTCGGCAACATGAGCGACGACGACTGGCGCTGGCACATGTACGACACGGTCAAGGGGTCGGACTGGCTCGGCGACCAGGACGCGATCGAGTTCATGTGCCGCAATGCGATCCCGGCCGTGGTCGAGCTCGAGCATTTCGGCGTGCCGTTCTCTCGCACCGAGGCGGGACGGATCTATCAGCGGCCGTTCGGCGGCCATATGCAGGATTACGGCGACGGCGCGCCGGCCAACCGCGCCTGCGCCGCCGCCGACCGCACCGGCCACGCGATCATCCACACGTTGTACCAGCAGTGCCTGAAGAACAACGCGGAGTTCTTCGTCGAGTATTTCGCCCTTGACCTGATCATGGACGATGAAGGGGCGTGCCGCGGCGTCATGGCGTGGAACCTCGAAGACGGCACGATCCACCGCTTTCGGGCCCATGTCGTGATCCTGGCCACCGGCGGGTACGGCCGTGCCTATTTCTCGTGCACCTCGGCGCACACCTGCACCGGCGACGGCAACGCGATGGTTTTGCGCGCCGGCTTGCCGCTGCAGGACATGGAGTTCATCCAGTTCCACCCGACCGGCATCTACGGCGCCGGCTGCCTGATCACCGAGGGCGCGCGCGGCGAGGGGGGCTATCTGACGAATTCCGAGGGCGAACGCTTCATGGAGCGGTATGCCCCGCACGCCAAGGACCTCGCCTCGCGCGACGTGGTCAGCCGGGCGATGACGATCGAGATCCGCGAAGGGCGCGGCTGCGGGCCCGAGAAGGACCACATCCTCTTGCACCTCGAACACCTCGAACCCAAGGTCTTGCACGAGCGTCTGCCCGGGATTTCGGAGACCGCGAAAATCTTTTCGGGGGTCGAGGTCACGAGCGAGCCGATCCCGGTACTGCCGACCGTGCATTACGACATGGGCGGCATCCCCACCAACTACCACGGCGAGGTGCTGCGCCCGAGCGAGCGCGACCCGGATGCCGTCGTCCCCGGGCTGATGGCGGTCGGCGAAGCGGCCTGCGTATCGGTGCACGGCGCGAACCGGCTCGGCTGCAATTCGCTCCTGGACATCGTCGTGTTCGGCCGCGCTGCGGCGCATCGCGCAGCCGAGGTGGTGCGCCCGGGCATGTCGCATCAGCCTTTGCCTTCCGGTGCGGGCGAGGCGTCCTTGGCTCGGCTCGACGCGGTCAGGAACGCGCGCGGCCCGCGCAAAAGCGGCGCGATCCGCATCGAGATGCAGCGCGCCATGCAGGAAAACTGCGCCGTTTTCCGCAATGCCGAAATCCTGCGCGAGGGGGTCGAGAGGATCGATTCGGCGGCAAGAGGCTTTGCCGATCTCGGGCTTTCCGACCGCTCGATGATCTGGAACAGCGATCTGGCCGAGGCGCTCGAGCTCGAGAACCTGCTGGAACAAGCTGTCGTCACCATGCATTCCGCCAGCAACCGCGAGGAGAGCCGCGGCGCCCACGCGCGCGAAGATTTTCCCGAGCGCGACGACCGCAACTGGCTGAAGCACACCGTCGCTTGGCTCGACGGCGACGGCAACGTCGCGATCGACTACCGCCCGGTGCACCTCTTCACGCTGTCGAACGAGGTTCAGGTGTTTCCACCCAAGGCCCGGTCTTACTGAGCGCAGCAATGGCCGAATTCCGACTGCCCGCAAATTCCCGAATCGGGATCGGCAAGACCCATCCGATCCCGGCCACCGCCAAACGGCCGCGCCGTTTCCGCATCTATCGTTGGGACCCGGAGACCGGCGAGGGGCCGCGCCTCGATACCTATACGATCGACCTTGCCGATTGCGCGCCGATGGTTCTCGATGCGCTGATCAAGATCAAGAACGAGATCGACACCACGCTGACCTTCCGGCGCTCGTGCCGCGAGGGCATCTGCGGCTCGTGCGCGATGAACATCGACGGCACCAACACGCTCGCCTGCCTGAAACCGATCGAGGACGTGAAGGGCGACGTGATGATCTATCCGCTGCCGCACATGGCGGTGGTCAAGGATCTGGTGCCCGACCTCAACCACATCTATGCGCAATACCGCTCGATCCAGCCCTGGCTGCAAAGCGACAGCCCCCCGCCGCCCGACCGCGAGCGGCCGCAATCCGAGGCGGAACGGGCGCAGCTCGACGGGTTGTGGGAGTGCATCCTGTGCTTCTGCTGCTCGACCGCGTGCCCCAGCTATTGGTGGAACGGCGAGCGCTATCTCGGCCCGGCGATCCTGCTGCAGGCCTATCGCTGGATCGCCGACAGCCGCGACGAGAAGACCGGGGAGCGGCTCGACGCGCTCGAAGACCCGTTCCGCCTCTACCGCTGCCACACGATCATGAACTGCACCCGCACCTGCCCGAAAAACCTGAACCCGGGCAAGGCGATCGCCGAGATCAAGAAATTGATGGTGCTCAGGCGGTAGTGCATTCCGCTCCCGATGGGGCCAACCTCGTGGTACCGCGGCCGCGCGCGATCACCGTCAACGATCGGATGCAGCGCGGGTATCGGTACGAGCTTGTCGAGCCGGTGGGGGCCAATTTCGACCCCGAGTTCCGCCCCGAGCTGACCCCGCAACAGATGCTCGCGCTTGGCGTGTTCGGCGGCAAATACCTGACCGACTGCCGCGGCGAATTTCTCGCCGAATGGTTTGCTGAGGCCAAATTGGCCGCCGGCGCGCGCGACCCGTCATTGAATTACTTCGGGGTCGATGCGAGCCAGAAATTGTCGGTATGGCGGGCGAAAGGCTGGATTTTCCCGGACGACCCGCGCGGCTGGTTCCAGTGGTATTGCCGCTATTACATGGGGCGCCGCCTTCCGGCAGAGGACCGTCGCCAGATCGGACGGTGGAAGGCGATGCGGCGGCATGTTCGCCAGATCGAGCGCCACTGCGAGCCGGGAGATCTGGGGTGCCGGCGGCGGCAGCGCCAGGCCTTGCTGCATTGGGCCTATGACAGCCGCAAGATCTGAACGTCCCGGCGCGCCGCGTCGCCCGTGATATAGTCGCGGCCGCACTGCCGAGGGGTCATGCCATGCCGGGTCCGCTGTCCGGGTACCGGGTCGTCGACCTGACCGCAAACGTCGCCGGGCCGCTGGCAACGATGATCCTCGGCGACCAGGGCGCTGAGATCATCAAGGTCGAGCCGCTCGACGGCGGCGACCACACCCGCGCCGGCGCCCATCGGCGCAGCGGGTTGTCGGCCTCGTTCCTCAACAATAATCGCAACAAACGCTCGATATGCATTGATTTGAAACGACCGGAGGGGGTGGCGCTGGTATTGCGCCTTGCCGCGCGCGCCGATGCGTTCGTGCAGAATTTCCGCCCCGGCGTCGCCGAGCGGCTGGGGCTCGGTGAGGCCGCTGTGCGCGCCGCCGCGCCCAAGATCGTCTACGTCTCGATCAGCGGCTTCGGCGAGGTCGGCCCCTATGCCGAAAAGCCGGTCTACGACCCGGTGATCCAGGCCTATTCGGGCCTCGCCACCGTCCAGGCCGGGTCCGACGAGGCGCGGCCGCGGATGCTGCGCACAATCCTGCCGGATAAATTGACCGCAATCACCGCCTCGCAGGCGATCACCGCCGCCTTGCTGGCGCGCGAGCGCAGCGGCGAGGGCCAGCACGTGCGGCTGTCGATGCTCGAAGCGGTGGTCCAGTTCCTGTGGAGCTCGGACATGAGCGACCAGACCTTCGTCGGCGACGAGCCGCCGCGGCAGGAGGCGGCGAGCGCGACCGACCTCGTCTACGAAACCGCAGACGGCTGGATCACCGTCGCGGTGCAGACCAACGCGCAATGGGTCGCACTGACCCGGGCGCTCGAGCGGCCGGAATGGCTCGACGACCCGCGCTTCAAGACCCCGGCCCTGCGCCAGCTCAACGTCGACGCCCGCTTGCAATTGACCCAGGAGGCGTTGCGAGGCCGCACCTCGGCGCATTGGCTCGACCGGCTGACCCGGGAGCAGGTGCCGTGCGCGCCGGTATTGACGCGCAACCAGCTGATCCGGGCGCCGCAGGTTCAGGCGCTGGGCCTTGTCGTCGAAACCACGCATCACCGGGCCGGGCGGTTGCGCCAGGCGCGCCCGGCGGCGCGGTTTTCCGGGACGCCGGCCGAAATTCGCCGCGGCGCGCCGGGCCTCGGCGAACATACCGGCGCGATCCTCGGCGAGCTCGGCTGCTCGGCCGACGAGATTGCGGCCTTGCGCGCTGCCGGAATCGTCAATGCCGAGGATTAGCGGTCGGCCGCACCCGTAACCGGGAGGGAGCCATGACCGGTGCTCTACTGATGCGCCTGCTGGACGACAACGAACGGTTCGATCTGGGCGGCCGCGGCACCGTCAACCACCTGCCGATGGCGCTGTTCGCGCTGTCGCAGCTCGGTGCGCCGGAGCAGCGGCTGATGGCGTATTTCGACCGGTGGGAAGAGCGCCGCGCGCTGCCGCGCCGCGCCAGCCCGCGTTCCGTCGGTCGCGATGGCTGGCGGCAGGCGGTCGGCGAGGCCGGCATGTTCGACGCGCTGGCGACAATGTTCCGCCAATGGGCCGCGGAGCGCGGCGCGGCCGAATTGATCGGCGAGGTGTTTCCGCAATTGGCGGGCGGTGTTGCCGCAGCGGCCTTTCACGGCCTGATTCGCCTCGCCTACGGTATCGAGGCCGAACATCCGGGCGAGGTCGCGGCAGGATTGGCGGCACTCTGCGCGCGCTATGCGGGAATCGTGCCGCCGCGCGACGGCATGCCCGAAGTCGCATCGGCCGAGGCCGCCTTCGTCCGCCTCGGCGATGCGCTCGGCGGCGCGCGGTTTGCCGGCGAGGGGATCATCGGGCGGATGCTGGCGGCGGCTGACGATCCGCGCTTTGCCGCCGCCGTCTCGCGCCCGGCCTTGCCGCCCGACCGCGTCCTGGAGGATCTGGCGCGGCTCGCGATCCGCCTCTATTGGCAGACGCCCGACTTCACGGTCCTGCACATGGTCACCGCGTCGCATGCCGCGCGCGTGTTGTTCGAATCGCAGCCGCACCTGGCCTCGCCGCAGGCGGTCGATGCGCTGTGGCTGGCGGCATGCGCCGCCTATGCCGCCGCCGGGTCGCCGCGACTGGAAGAGACGCCGCCGCCGGGGACGGTTCCGGCCTGGCACGATATTTTCACCGGCGCGGTCGGCAGTAACGACGACCACGTCATCAAGATGACCTACTCGTGCTATCGCGAAGCGGGCCGTTACGGCGGCCCGCTCTACCGTGCCGCGGCGGCGCGGCTGGTCGCGGCGGGCAAGGCCTGATCCCGAAGGAAACCGATGATCGACTTTTATTACTGGCCGACGCCGAACGGGTGGAAGATCGCGATCATGCTTGAGGAATGCGGCCTCGAGTACCGCTTGATCCCGGTCAACATCGGCAAGGGCGACCAGTTCAAGCCCGAATTCCTGGCGATCAGCCCGAACAACCGGATGCCGGCGATCGTCGATCACGACGATCCCGACGGGCCGATGCCGGTGTTCGAATCGGGCGCGATCCTCCTGCATTTGGCCGAGCGCACCGGCCGGTTCATGCCGCAATCGCCGCGCGGTCGCAAGGAATGCCATGAATGGCTGTTCTGGCAGGTCGGCAATCTCGGCCCGATGGCCGGCCAGCTCAGCCATTTCGTCAACTACGCGCCGGGCGAGCACCCCTATTCGCACAAGCGCTATGCCGATGAATACAACCGCTGCCTCGGCGTCTTGGAACGCCGGCTCGACGGGCGCGAGTTCATCCTCGGCGACTATTCGATCGCCGACATGGCGGCGTGGCCGTGGGTGCTGATTTCGAAGCCGCTCGGCCAGGAACTCGACGAATTCCCCAATGTCGCGCGCTGGCGCGCCGCGGTTCGCGACCGCCCGGCGGTGCGGCGCGGCGTCGATCTCGGCAGGGAATGGCGCCGCTCGGCCCCGCCAACCGAGGCCGAGCGCAAAATCCTGTTCAACCAGACCGCCCGCCACGTTCGGCAAGGAGAGACGCCGCAATGAAATACAGCGCCGACCGCATCTTGACGACCCATGTCGGCAGCCTGCCGCGCCCGCCCGACCTGTTCGACTTCCTCGAAGCGCGCGAGACCGGCAAGCCGGTGGACGAGGCGGCGTTTCAGGCGCGGCTGACGGGTGCGGTGCGCGAAATCGTTGGGCGGCAGGTCGCGGCCGGCATCGACAGCGTCTGCGACGGCGAGCAGAGCAAGATTTCCTACACGTTCTATGTCCGCCACCGGCTCGCCGGGATCGGCACCGCTTCGGGCGCAGCCGGCGGCCCGCCGCCGCAGACCGGCCAGCACCGCGATATCGCCGACCATCCCGATTACGCCGAGCGGCTGCGCGCGACGCGCACCGGCTCGCAATGGTTCAACGCGCCGGTCGTGCCGTGTTGCATCGGCCCGGTCAGCTACCAGAACCGCGCCCCGATCGAAGCCGATCTGAACAACCTCGCCACCGCCGTCGCCGCCGAGAAGCCGGGCGAAGCATTCATGAACGCGGCCTCGCCGGGGGTGCTGACCAAGTTCGTCCCCGACCGCTATTACAAAAACGAGGACGCCTATGTCGAAGCCTTGGCCGACGCATTGAAGGAGGAATACGAGGCGATCCACAAGGCCGGGTTCGTATTGCAGATCGATGCGCCCGACCTCGGTTCGGCCCGGCACAATCAGTACCAGCACCTCTCCGACGACGAGTTTCTGCGCATCGCCGACCGCAACATCGCAGCGGTCAACCACGCCACCGCCAACATCCCGCCCGACCGGATGCGCATCCACATCTGCTGGGGCAATTACGAAGGGCCGCACACCCACGACATCCCGCTCGCCAAGATGATGGGGGCGTGCATGCGGGCGCGGCCGCAGGCCCTGCTGTACGAGGCGGCCAACCCGCGCCACGCCCATGAATGGGAGGATTTGCGCGCGGCGAAAATCCCCGACGACAAGATTTTGATCCCGGGCTGCCTCGATTCGACGACCAATTTCGTCGAGCACCCGCGGCTCATCGCCCAGCGCATCTGCAACGTCGCCAATATCGTCGGGCGCGAGCGGGTGATCGCCGGCGCCGATTGCGGTTTTGCCACCTTTGCCGCGCAGCAGAACGCGGTGGCGCCGTCGATCGTCTGGGCCAAGTTTGCCGCGCTCGCCGAAGGCGCCCGCATCGCCACCGGCCGGCTGTGGGGAAGGTAGGGCGTGATCCGTTCACGTTGGAGCGCCTTTACCCTTCGTCATGCCCGGACTTGATCCGGGCATCTGCGAGATCTACCGCTTCATCCCGGATGGCCGGGCCAAGCCCGCGGGCGACGAACTCGGGCGCCGACCAAGGATACTCAGCCCGGCGGCACCGGCACATTGTCGATCAGCCGGGTGCGGCCGAGGTGAACGGCCGCGAGCAGCCTGGCCGGCCGGGATAGATCGCCGGAAAACGGCGCCAGGCTCGCGGCATCGCGCAATTCGAGGTATTCGACCCTGAGGCCGGCCTTGCCGAGCGAAGCGATCGCGGTGGTCAGAATCGCCCCCGCGCGATGCGGATCGACTGCGACGGCGGCGGCCGTCTCTCGCAGTGCCGCATACAGCGCCGGCGCGATGCGGCGTTCCTCGGCCGACAGGTACACATTGCGCGACGACAGCGCCAGCCCGTCGGCCTCGCGCACGATCGGCACGCCGACGATCTCAACCGGAATGTCAAGGTCGCGCGCCAAGCGCTTGACGATCTGAAGCTGCTGGTAATCCTTTTCGCCGAAATAGGCGCTGTCGGGCGCGGTCTGGATCAGCAGCTTGGCGACCACGGTGGCGACGCCGTCGAAATGGCCGGGCCGGTGCGCGCCGCACAGCCCCTCGGTCAATCCTGCAACAGCAACGGTCGTCGTGAAACCCGGCGGGTAGACCTCTTCAACCCCGGGCATGAACGCGAGGTCTGCCGCCTCCTCGGCCAAGACCGCGAGGTCGGCGCCTTCCGGGCGCGGATAGGCGGCGAAATCCTCGTTGGGACCGAACTGCTTCGGGTTGACGAAGATCGACACGACCACCCGCGAATTTCGCGCCCGCGCCGCCCGCATCAAGGCGCGGTGGCCGGCATGCAAAGCCCCCATCGTCGGCACCAGCCCGACGCTCTCGCGCCGCGCGCGCCAGCCGGCGACGGCCTCGCGCAAGGCCGCGACGGTATGGACGATCGGGGGATGTTGCGTGCTCATTGCCGCCTCCACGATACCAGGAACCGCTGCCTGCGCCCGACCTGTGGGTGCGCCGGCCGGAAAGCGCTGGAGCGCGGTCTGGCGCCTAGGCTACGATTTGCCGGCCGGGCAGGGAATGGCGCTGGCCTCGCCCGAGCGGCGAGTGTGCCCGACATGCGAGGTTCGCCATGGCGGAAGACGGCTCGATCGCCCGGTACCGCGCCAATCTGCGCGGCGAAATCGACGGCGCCACGCTTTACCGCACGCTCGCCGAAACCGAGAGCGATCCGCATCTGAGCGAGGT
>JASHNY010000127.1 GCA_030041385.1 Alphaproteobacteria bacterium | reverse complement strand
GCGCCGCCGCCGTGTCGATATGCCGGATTTCGGCATGTGCGTGCGGCGAGCGCAACACCACCGCGTGGGCCAGGCTGTCGAATTTCAGATCGTCGAGGTAATGGCCGGCGCCGGTGACGAAACGCGCATCCTCGCGCCGCTTCGGCGCGTCGCCGATGCCGGCGCGGATCATGCCCTCAGCAGCCGTCATTGCGAGCGGAGCGAAGCAATCCCGACGGGACCGAGGCCCAACGAGATCGCCGCGTCGCTCCGCTCCTCGCGATGACGGCGCGATGCGGTCCCATCACTTCAACCCCACCACCTCGGCCAGCGCCTCCAACTGCTCGGGATAGCGCGAGACCGGGTTCAGCAGCAGGTGATTGGCGCCCATCGCGACGACCTCTTCGAGCCGCGCCCTGACCTGTTCCGGCGTGCCGTGGATGCCCGAGGCGTCGGTGCCGGCCGGATTGTGGTAGACCTCGGTGAACCAGCGGTCGAGTTCACGCCGCGCCACCTCCGGGCGCTCGTCGACCGCCATGAAGATGCGCTTTGAGATCGGGAAGTTTTCCGGGTCGCGCCCCGCCGCCGCGAGCGATGCCTTGAGGATCGGCACCGACTGGCCGAACTGTGCGATCGACGACCCGCCCGAGCCCATCCACCCGTCGGCCAGCGAGGCGGCACGGCGCACCGCGTTGGGGTGGCTGACCCCCATCCAGATCGGCGGGTGCGGCTTTTGCACCGGCTTCGGGTGCATCGGCTCGTTGTCGAGGTGGTAGAAGCGACCGCGGCAGGTGACCCGGTCCTGCGTCCACAATGCCTTGATCAGTGCCAGCTCCTCGCGAAAGCGGGTAACCTTGCCCGCCTCCGGCACCTCGAACTGGCGGTAGTGATGATCGCGGCCGAGCCCGACGCCGAGGATCGCGCGGCCGTTGCTGACATAGTCGAGGGTCGCCCATTGATGCGCGATCATCAGCGGGCTGTGGACGGCCATCACCACGACCGAGGCGCCGACGCGGATCTTGCTGGTCACCGCCGCGGCATAGGTCAGCACCACGACCGGGTCGAAGCAGTTGACGTGGTCGAGCGTGTTCTCGGTCACCCACAGATCGCGAAAGCCAAGCGCCTCGGCCCGCTGCGCGACGCGGCGCACGTCCTCCACATCGATCGCGTCGGGCGAACGGTGCGGCAGCGACATGCCGAGCGAAATCCGGTCTTTGATGGCCATAAACTCGCCCCTGCGTCACCCCTGCTGCGCGGGATTGCTTCGTCGCCTCGCTCCTCGCAATGACCGCTACTGGTCCAATTCAGACGGATGAATCCCGACCATCATTCCGGGGCGGCCCGAGAGGCCGAGCCTGGAGCCCATGTTCCAGAGGCCGGTGTTCATGGGTTCCGGAATCGCCGCTGCGCAGCGCTCCGGAATGACTCGCGTGACAGGTTTCAAACGTCAGATTCCAGCCGCTAGGCATTGCGAGCGGAGCGAAGCAATCTCGGCAACTACACCTTCTCGATGACCTCCATCTGGGCCCCGTCGGGGGCTTCGAGGAAGCACACGTGGCGGCCGTTATTGTTCATCTCTTCGAGGATTTTGACGCCGTTCTGCTTGAGCCGGGCGAGCGTGCCGGCATAGTCGTCGGTCTGCAGGGCGATATGCTCGATGCCGAGCTTCTGCTCGTGCTTCTGGGTGTCGATGATCGTGGTGATGTTGAGCTGCAGCCCGTGCAGATCGACCTGGAAGCCGCGCCCCGGGACCTCGCGCTTGAGGGTGGCGCCGAAATTGTCGATGTAGAACTGAGCCGTCTGCTTGGGGTCGCGGGTCTTCAGGTGGACGTGACCGATATCGAACTGCATCGCGCGTCTCCTTCCTGGGTAATTATGGCGATCTAGGCGAGGAAAACCTTTTCACAGTGTCATTCCGGGGCGCCGCAGCGCGGCGAGCCCGGAATCCATACTCCCCACTGCCGCGTCCTTAGATTCCGGGCCTGCCCCTTGGGGGCATCCCGGAATGACGAGGTCCGAAGCAGCATGGGCGCCATGACTTACGCCGGCGGCGCGACCGACAGGCGGCCGACCGTGCCGTGGCGCTCGATAAAGCTGGCGACCATGCCGGCTTGCTTGGCTTCCTCGACAAATTTCCTGAGGAACTCGAACCCGGCGGCATTCTTTTTCGGGGTGCCGACCGCCTGTTGCACGGCGGTGAACTGGCCGTCGAGGATGCGCGAGCCGGGCCGTGCCTTCTGCACGTCGATGAGGCCGGGGCGCAACCCGGCATAGGCGTCGAACCCGCCGCCGTCAAAAGCCTTCAGCGCATCGCCGGCATTATCGAACTGGACCAGCTCGCCCCGCTTGTAATTGTTTTCGAGCCACAGCCCATAGGCGCTGCGCGCGGTCACGGCGCAACGCTTCCCCGGCTGGTCGACCTCGGCGATCGCCCGGATCGGCGAACCGGCGGGCACCAGATAGGTCGCCTCGATCTCGGCATAGGCGGCGGTGAAGCTGATAACCGCGGCGCGCTGCGGCTCGGCGCCGATATTGGCAATGTCCCACAGTCCTTTTTCGGCATCGTCGGCGATCTCGCCGGGCCGCGCATAAGGGATGAACTTTACCGGCACCCCGAGCCGCGCCGCGATCGCCAGCGCCATATCGGGCGATACGCCGGTCGGGTCGCCCGAGGGGGTTTTGCCGGTGACCAAGAGGAAATTGCCCATGTTGATCGCCGCGCGCAACACGCCGGTCGGGGCAAGCTCGGCTACGAGTGGTTGGGGCATGAGCAGAAAATCCGGAAGCGGTGACGTGACCCGCGCAGTGTGACCGACCGGCGCACGGAGATCACGAGATTTCTACCGGCACCGGCGTTGCGTCGGGCGCCGGGCCGGTATGGCACCCACGGTCCGACGCCGCGGCGGCAGGGGAAAAGGCGAGCCGATAAAGTTGAACGAGAACGGCATCTATGTTAACTAGGTGGGAATCGAGTTGGCCCACATGTTGTGCCCCAGAGATTAGCGCCTACACCGCCAGTGCCATGAGTATCTGAAATTGCTTAGTCCGTTGACACCGCACCCTGAAAGGCGAGCCGAGACATTCGTCGCTCGCGGAACCCCGAAACGGGGATGCAAGTTGGGAGGACGCTGATGACCGCGACCGCAGACGCCGGAACGGCAACAGGGTGGGGCGGGTGGTTCAACCGCAGCCGCACGATCGCCAAGCCGGGATACAGCCGATGGATGGTGCCGCCGGCGGCGCTGTGCGTGCATCTGTGCATCGGCCAGGCCTATGCGTTCAGCGTGTTCAACCTGCCGATGACGCGCCTCCTCAACGGCAGCCACCAGACGCCGGCCGACTGGAAGCTGACCCAGCTCGGCTGGATTTTTTCGCTGGCGATCTTTTTTCTCGGCGTATCGTCGGCGGTGTTCGGCCGCTGGGTCGAGGAAGGTGGGCCGCGCCGCGCGATGTTTACCGCGGCGTGCTGCTGGGCCGGCGGGTTTCTGATCTCGGCGTTCGGCTGCTATGTCCACGTTCTGTGGATCATCTATATCGGCTACGGCGTGATCGGCGGCTGCGGATTGGGCATCGGCTACATCTCGCCGGTCTCGACTCTGATCAAGTGGTTCCCGGATCGGCCCGGCATGGCCACCGGCATGGCGATCATGGGGTTCGGCGGCGGCGCCTTTATCGCCTCGCCCTTGTCGGTGTGGCTGATGGGCAAATTCCACACCGCGACCCATGTCGGCGTTGCCGAGACCTTTATCGTACTGGGCCTGATCTATTTCGTCTTCATGGTGATCGGCTCGATCATCGTGCGCGTGCCGCCGGCGGGCTGGGCGCCGGAAGGCTACGTTGCGCCGGCCCAGGCGACGCGGCTGATCAGCAAAAACGACGTCTATGTCTATGACGCGCTGAAGACGCCGCAATTCTGGCTGATCTGGTGGGTGCTGTGCCTCAACGTGACCGCCGGCATCGGCGTGCTCGGTCAGGCCTCGGCAATGATCCAGGAGATGCACCACGTGACGCCGATTGCGGCGGCCGGGTTTGTCGGGCTGATGAGCCTGTTCAACATGGGCGGGCGCTTTTTCTGGGCGACCGTCTCCGACTATCTCGGCCGCAGGAACACCTATTTCGTGTTCTTCGTGCTCGGCATCGTGCTCTACTCGCTGGTGCCGTGGACCGGAGCGATCGGCAGCGTCGCGCTTTACGTGCTGTTCTTCCTGATCATCATCAGCATGTACGGCGGCGGCTTCTCGACCGTGCCGGCCTATCTGAAGGACATGTTCGGCACGCGCTACGTGGGCGCCATTCACGGGCTGCTGCTGACCGCGTGGTCGATGGCCGGCATCTTCGGCCCGGTCATCGTCAACTACATGCGCGCCTACAACGTGTCCCACGGCGTGCCCAAGGCCGACGCCTACAACACGACGATGTACGTGATGGCGGTGTTGCTGGTGATCGGGCTTATCTGCAACTACCTCGTCAAGGCGGTCCACGCGCGCTATCACATGAAGCCAGAGGGCGAAGATCGCGGCGGGGACACCGTCGTCGATGTCGGCGTCGCCGATTAGCCGGTGCAATTCGGGGAGGTTTTGAGCATGGCCGATCACAAGGAAGGCGGCACGACGACATTGCACCTCGTGCTCGCCTGGCTGCTCGTCGGCGTCCCGCTGACGCTCGGCGTGTTGCAGACGCTGATCAACGCGATGAAATTGTTTCATTAGCGCGTGGTCAGCCTACGTTGAAACACCTTTACCCTCCGTCACGCCCGGACTTGATCGGACTTGATCGGGGCATCTGCGTCTTGTTGTTCCGGCGCTCGCGATTGAAGACGTAGACCCCCGGGTCACGCCCGGGGCAGGCGATTACCTCGATTATGCTTCAATCCAAACGGATCACGCCCGAACACCGGCGCCGGCCCCTGACCGGTGCGGCAGCGATGGGGCCGGGGAGGCGCCTGCGGGGTGCTGCGAGGCGATCGGGGGGTTTGCGCGGTTAATTTGCGCCCAGGTGCAGCGGAACGAGCGCGATGGATACGGTCGTGCCGCCGTCATGCGCTTCCCGGGCGCCGAAAAATTCGGAAATCTTTTCGGTGTCTGCGGCAAGCTGCGTGCTGGCCCGCGCCTCGTAGTAGCCGGGCCGGCGGCACACGATTGCGATCGTCGCATCGTGGTTCGGCACTCGCGCGATCGCGGGCGTCGCGTCGATCCGGTCAACCTGCCGACCGTTGTCGTTCAGCACGCACGAGGCGCCGGCCGGGACTGTGCTGACGTAAACCGACAGCGAATCCGGCGCCGTCCCGACGCAGGCTGTGAGGGAAATCAGAAAGAGCCACGGGATCGCGCGCTTCATCGGGGCTGTCGTGTTGCCTGTTGCCGACCGGGACGGGAACACGCGACCGGCGAGACGCCGGCGTTCCTGTGCCCGCCTCGTCGAGACAATGGCCCCGCCGCGGTGCGCGCGGCAAGCGCTCGTGAGCGTTAATGGATTACCAGTAGTGCCAGTGACCCCCGTACCATCGCCGGTGATGGTAATAGTGGCCATGCCAGCGATAGGGGTAGTAGGCGCCGCGATAATAATAGGCCTCTTCGATCGACGGGCGTAGGACCGTAATCGTCGCCGAATTCGGCACCGCCAAAGGCGCGGCGAAAGCGCTTGCCGCAATCGTCAGCGCCCCGCCAAGGGCAACGCCGAGAAGACTGATCTTGCGCACGGATGCCACCTCACGTTGAAGGCGCGACGAGGGGTGCGTGTCATGGCGTCCCCGACAGGACTCGAACCTGTGACCCCCGGTTTAGGAAACCGATGCTCTATCCGGCTGAGCTACGGGGACATCAAGAATTTAGGATAGTCGCCGGGCCATTCTGCCTGAAAAGGGCGGCGGATACAAAGCTTCGCGATCGGGGGTTCCCGGTGGATCGGTCCGTGGTGCGGCCGCTGCGCTTTCGCGTGGATTGCGGCCGGGGCTCGACCTCCCGGCGCCGTCGGCCTGTGGCTCGCCGACCGAGAATCGAGCGCGGCCGAACGCCGCCCTAATCGCCTGTGAGCGTTGCCGCCTCGGCCGGGAAAAACAGATCGTGCCAGCTGCGCGGCAGGCTCTTCAGATCTCCGACGCTATGCATGAACTCGGCGTATTTCATCGTCGCATGGGGCCGCCGATCGAAGTAGAGCGCGGCATCGACCAGCCGCGGCAGCTGCGGGGCAAAATGGGCGCCCGCGATGCGCAGGAAGGCCCTGGCGGCGGAGTCGCGATTGCCGCGAATGATCGAGATCGCCTCGTCGACGGCGGCCACCACGGCGGCGACGATGCGCGGGTTGCGATCGTGAAATTCTTCGGAGGTGTAGAGGAGAGTGGCCGTTGCCGGCGCGTCGAGCACGTCGAGAGAGGTCAGCACCAGATGGATGTTCGGATCGTCAAGCTCCTGATAAACAAACGGCGGGCCCGAGACGTCGGCGGTGATGCCGCCGGTTCCCGAGATCATCAGCGTGCTGCTTTCCGGGTGCGGGATGCCCACGGTCAGGCGGTCGAGCCGGGCATATTGCTTGACCCCGAACGTCTTGGCCGCCGCCATCTGGAGAATCAGAGCGGGCAGCGATGCCTTGGGCTTGAGCACGTTGATGCGGTCGCTGGAGCTGAAATCCGCAACCGAATGGACCCGAGGGTTGCGGGTCACCAGATAGACCGGGAGGGTGTCCAGGGCGCTGATCGCCCGCACATTGGCATATCCGCGCGTCTGGTCCCAGAGCAGCAGGAACGGGGCGATCGCGGCGGCGACGAATTGGACGCGCCCGGCGATTAGGGCGTCATTGCCCTCGATGCCCGTGTTGATCTCGACATAGGAGACGTTGATCTCTCCGAGACCGGCTTCGCGGGCGTGTTTTTCGACGAGCTTCTGATCCTCCATCAGCATCAGCGGCAGGAAGGCGAAATGGTGCAACGTGCTGATCACGATCGCGCCGGCCTCCGCCGCCACGGGGCGCGCCATGCCGCCCATCGCCGTGACCGAGAACGCTGCGCCGCCGTTGCCGGCCTCGGGTTCGGGCCTGCAGATATGGGGCGATCTCGTCCCCGGGTCGAAGCCGGTGAAGAAATAGGATGGGGTTACCTCGAGTAGCGGGCACAGCCGGTCCACCTGGCCGGCCTCGATCCGTTCCTCGCCGTGTTCGATGCGCCGAAGCCGCGTCGGGCTGAGGCGCAATGCCTTGGCGACCGTTTCGGCGGCAACACCCAGCTCCAGCCGCCGCCGTCGCATGCGGGCGGCAACATGTCGGTCGACCGCGTCGGGCGCTTTTTGTTTTCCCTGGGTCGTGATTGAAACCGCCACCGCCACGGTATTGTCTTGCCTCTCCATATCACGGGCGTGATTGGAAAATCTACCTCCGCCATATATCACCGTATTGGATCGGCGCGCGATTCTATGAGATGGTAGGTTTAGCCCAAAAGAAGAGTTTGGGGGCTGTTGTGTCTGGATTGGTGATTGACGAGCGTGGCAAGACCTCGGTTCAAATGGCGCGTATGCCCGGCGGCGGCTCACACGCAAAGAATTTTGACGCCGCTCCCGACGAGTTTTTGCAGCGTGGCGCCATATACCTTTACCCGCTGCCGTGCACCTTAATCGTTGTCTTTTCGCCTCATCTGGTTGCCCGGCGCACGCTCACCGCGGCCTTTTTCGAGATTGCCCGGCGCTATCCCGCGCGGGTGGATCTGCTGTGCTTCGGCACCAGCGGCAGCTGGCGTGAAACCCTGGCGCCGACCGGCAATGTGTTCGAGCGGATCGATCAGATCGTCGGCGAGGCGGCGCGATCCTACCCGCGCGGCCTGATTGCGGCCCGGTTGCGGCCCGAGGTGATCGACCTCGTCGCCGGCGGCCGCCTGGCCCCTGCCTACGCGATGTGGATGGAGGCGCGCGGGGCCTGGACCACCGGCCTCTACGAAGGCTTTCGCCGGCAGCGTCTGCTCGATCATGCCGTGATCGTGCGCAATCCGCGGGGATCGAGCCGGCTGATTATCGAGCACTGGGGGCGCAAGCGCGACCTTTACGGCGCCCAATGGATTTGCCGCGCGCGCGGCAAGGCCTTGCAGGAACAGCCCTATCCCGGCCTCACGACGTGGGTTGAGGCCGGCATTCGCGAGGCCATGGCCACCCGCGAACCGCGTCTCGAAGCGGTCCGCATCCAGCTTCTCGATCCCGCTGGCCGCAGCCGCCGCCGCCGCTATGAGCGGCTATTGCTGCCCTGGATCGGTGCAGACGGCGATGCGTTCACGACCTCCTTTACGATCGACCACAAACGCAGTTGACGCCCGCGCCGGCACCGCGCGCTCAAGCCGGCCGGCACCACGGCGGCGCCGGCTCATCGATATGCGCTTGATCCCCTGCCCGTGGTGCGGGCTGCGCGACGAAGCCGAATACCGTTATGGTGGCGAGGCGCATGTCTCGGGCGCCGCCGGGGCGGATGCGCGCGCCGGTGCGGCCTGGGCCGATTACCTCGACCGCAGCGCCGGCCCGGGCGGCCTCGTCGCCGAGCGCTGGCGCCACGATTCCGGTTGTCGACGCTGGTTCAACGTGTTGCGCAGCGCCGATTCGCGCCGCATCCTCGCGGTCGGCAAGCTCGGCGAGCCGCCAGCGACGGTCGGGGAGTTTGGCGGCGATCCGTGATATGGGCTCGGCGAGCCGCGGTCACGGCATCAAGGTGACCAGGATCCCGGCGACGATCAGGGCGATGCTCGCGACGATCGCGGCGGTGATGGTGCCGCCGAACAGCCAGGTCGACAGCAGGAATCCGCCGATCGGCGTAAGCGTCATGACCTGGCCGGCTGTTGCGGCCGGCATCATCGACAAGATCTTGCTCCACAGGAAATAGCCGAGCGCGGTCGTGATCGCGGCGTTGTAGACGACGATCGCGATCGCCGTCGCGGTCCAATGGATCGCCCCGCTGTCCGAGCTCAAATAGGCCAACGCGGCGACCGGCACGATGCTGACCGCAACCTGCCACGCGGTCTGCACCCAGAACGGCGTGCGCCATACCCGCCGGCGGTAGAGGCACGAGCCCAGGGTCCAGGCAATCGCCGCAAGCAACAGCGCGCCGTTGCCGAACAGCGTGCGCGGGTCGTGCCAATCGACCAGGTTCGGGTTCATGAACAGAACCAGCCCGGCAAAGCCGATCGCGGCCCCGATCAGCCCTTTGCGCCCGATCGGTTCGGGCCACAGGAACAGCCCGACCGGGATCGCCCAGAGCGGCATCGTGTAGGCCAGCACGATCGCCCGCCCGGCCGGCACGATCGACAGGCCGACAATGCTGAGAATCAGAAACCCGGCGACCTGGGCCTGGCCCACCCAGAACAGGGTCAGCCGCTCCCCGCGCTGCGGCAACAGCCCATTGCCGCTCGCCATCAGCGCCGGAACGATCAGCGCCAGGCTGCCGACCAGGCGCAGCAAAACGAACAGCGGCGGCGGGATGTCGCCAATCGCCAGTTTCATCAGCGGCCAATTGGCCGACCAGCTCAGCACCACGACCGCGAGATAGAAATAGACGATTGCCGGCCGCGCCGGCCCGGGCGAAACCATGTGCTCGCTGGCATCCATTGCCGTATCGCCCGCCTGGTCTAGAATGATCGCGTAAACCCGCGGGCGAGGCAGATCGAGGGCCGGCTCGTTCGCGGCGGGCACCGGGCCCTTGCGGCGCTGGTGCTACCTTAGCGGGACGCGTATTGAAAGCCTCGCACTGCCGTATGCGCGCGAAAAGTGCGATCCGCACCGTGCGCCGCGCGACGGACACGCCTTGCTTCTTCGGGTGCCGGCTCGCGATCGGCCACCCGGCGGGGCAGGCGAGCCGTTCGCCAGTGCCGCAGGAGGACGGCGATGCCTCTGATGTTGATGAGCCCGGCCATTCCGCCGGGCGGCCGGATACCGGCGCAATATACCTGCAACGGCAGCGATATCTCGCCGCCGCTCGCCTGGTCGGGAGTTCCGAGCGGAACCCGGAGCCTGGTTCTGATCCTGGTCGACCCCGATGCGCCGGGGGGCCTGTTTCACCACTGGGCGGCGTTCGACATCCCGGCGAATTGGCAGGGCCTGCCGGCAGGTTACGGCCGCGGCCGTGCGGCTGACGGGTTTCGCGAGGCGACCAACGATTTCGGCCGGGTCGGCTATGGCGGTCCCTGTCCGCCGCCGGGGGGCGGTGCGCATCATTACCGGTTTGAACTGATGGCGCTGAGCCGCCCGGCTCTCGATCCCGATCCCGGCAGCGCAGGCGCGGTGATGACGGCGGCCGCGCCTTACGTGATCGCGCGGGCCACGCTCACCGGCACGTATCAGCGTTGAGCCTTGCGCAGGGCGCAATGCGTTCTGGTCGGTTGCGGCCGGGGCAAAAGAAAGGCTAGCCTTATTATAAGTGAGCGAGAGCAGCGAGGGGTGCGATGGCGGCGGGTTGGCACGAGCAGCATGTCGAACTTGGAGAGTTGAAGCTGCGAATCGGGCGCGGCGGCAGTGGTCGGCCGGTGCTGGTATTGCATCACGACATCGGCACGCCGGATAAATTGCCGTTCTACGAGGCACTCTCGGCCAGGTTCGACGTGATCGTGCCGAACCATCCGGGTTTTGGCGAAAAATCCCCGCGGGCGACCTGGCTGCGCCATCCGCGCGATCTCGCCGCGTTGTACCAGTGGCTGCTGGCCGAGTTGGGGGTGGAGCGCGCCAGCCTCGTCGGGCTCGGCTTCGGCGGCTGGATCGCGGCCGAGATGGCGGCGCTGGCGCCGCGCGACTTCCACCGCCTGGTGCTGGTCGGGGCGATGGGGGTGAAGCCGCCTGAGGGTGATATTTTCGACCAGGCGATCGTCAGTTACATCGATTATGCCAAGGCCGGGTTTCACGATCCCGCCGCGTTCACGCGGCTGTTCGGCGAGGTGACGACCGAACAGCTGGTCGATTGGGATTTGTGCCGCGAAATGAGCTTCCGCGTCGCGTGGAAGCCATACATGTACAACCCGACCCTGCCGCATTTGCTCGGCGGGGTGCGGGCACCGGCTCTCGTCGCCTGGGGCGAGGACGACAGGATCGTGCCGAAGAGCGCCGGCGAGGTGTACGCGAAGTCGCTGCGCCAGGCGCGGCTGGAGA
>JASHNY010000126.1 GCA_030041385.1 Alphaproteobacteria bacterium | reverse complement strand
GCGCGCGACCAGGCCTGCTTGTTCCAATGCGCGAAGGCCGGATGGATGTTCGCCAGCCCGCCCAGCATAGCGGCGAAGCGGCCAGCGCAGTCGCGCGTGCTCGCCGGACGAGGCCGCCACTTGCCGCCAACCCTGAACGCCTCGCCGGTCATGGCTGGTCCGGCGAAGTGTAAATTATCGACGATGCGGCCAGCGGCGGCGCCCGATTGACCAGTACGCAATCAGGCCCAAGCATCGCCCCGTCAGCGTCAACCACGACCCCGCGGCTTGCCGGCCCGCGCGCATCGAGCCGGCGCATCTGCTGGTAAACGAGAGCCATGCCGTCCTTCGGAAGATGAGACGATGACTTATAGAACAGACCAAGAACATCGGCAAGATTCTGACTTACGCTGCGGCCCGCATCACCGCAGTCTTCGAGTTCCAGGGCAGAAGGTCCGCCACTCGGGCGGCCGGGATGGTCGGCGATGCGCGAGCACCTCGGCGAGCCAGGCCTGCGGGTCGCTGTCGTTGAGCTCGGTGGTTTCAATCAACGTGAACATCGCGGCGGCGCGCCCGCCGCCGCGGTCGGAGCGGGCGAACAACCAGGCCTTGCGCCCGAGGGCAATGCCGCGTAATGCGCGCTCCGCCGCGTTGTTGGTCATGCAGATGCGGCCGTCGTCGAGAAAGCGGGTGAAGCTCGGCCAGCGTTTCAGCATGTAATCGATCGCCTTGGTTGTGGTGGCATGGCGCGACAGCCGGACGCGCTCGGTCTGCATCCAGCGCTTCAGCTCGCAGACCAGCGGCTTGACGCGCTCTTGACGGACGGCGAGCCGCTGGTCAGCCGTGGCGCCGTTGATCTCGCGCTCGATCGCGAAGATCCGGTCGATGCGGCGCACCGCCTCGATCGCCAGCGGGGCCTTGCCCAGATCGGCCAGCTCAAAGAACTTGCGCCGGCCATGCGCCCTTGCACCGGTGCTAAGCCGTCCAGCTACCCGACCGCAAGGCGGCCTTCACCGGACGGGTACGAAGCACCCGCGCCAGACGAATAAAAACCGAGGTAGAGACTATCCCGCTGCCTTAGGGGCCTACCGCTGAGCTCCGGCAGGGCTGCGCACGGCGGGTTGGTTCAATTTTGGTGGGGTAGGGGCGATACTCGGCAACCCGTTCGTGACCGTCATGCGATACCAATGCAAGTGTAACCGCCGACGTCAGTCACACGCGATCACCTTTCGTCGCCAAACATGCCGCCCGGAGAAACCTGTTCCGGGCGACTTCCCGTAGTCGTGAAAGGCCCAGCTTTCGCGCTATTAAAGCTGCTACTTCTTCCGGTGTTGCGCCCTCCGTTATGAAGCCTCGTGCGAGAGCGGCAAGTTCGATCAGCGGGATATCGACGTGATCGCGATCGTCAAGCGAGCCCGATCGGAAGTCCGGCAGCCGTTTCGTATCGCACCCTTCGGGCCAAAAGATACGCCGACCTTCTTCTTCCGTCCGCGGAAATCGCCGCTCGACCACATTGAGAACGGTGTCTCGAATTCGGCCGGGCGACCGCCCAAAACCGTGTGCTCGCGCAATCCGATGAACCAGCAGATTGTCAAAGACCGGCCCCTCGACCTCGATGACATGGGCCGCCATGCGCCGAAGTGCCGGTCGATAAGCCGTATCGTAGAAGGCATTGCGATCCGGCTGAAAGCCTGCGGCAAGAATATCCGCAATCCGGTACGATAGTATCGGCTTATCGCCATCATTTTGGCGATGTTCCGAGAACGGCTTCACCTCGTTCTGCTGGGCATAAAGGCGGGCCGTCTCTGCCGGGGCTTCCGATTGGCTATTCGAGCCCGCCCAATCCGGATCTTGCTTCGGATCGAGCGTAACCGTTTCGCCTGAATCGAGCGCCGGCATAGCGCTGTGTGCTCCAGCCGACTCATCAGTGGCGACGTCGGCATCCTTCGTCGTTTGGCGATCGGCTTCCAAATCGGCTTCCAAGGCTGCAACGAGAGTCGCAGCCGCTCTCTCGGAATCCACCCACCAGTCAGTCGACCAAACTCGGTGAATGCGCCAGCCAAGGCCGGTCAGAACCCGTTCGCGCAGCAGGTCGCGATCTCGCGCGGTCGCAGAACGATGATAAGTCGCTCCATCGCATTCAATCCCCGCGAGGTAGCGCCCAGGCGCGTCCGGATGGACAATGCCAAAATCCACGCGAAAGCCGGCTACGCCAACCTGCGGGTGCACGGTCCAGCCTCGCTCCTCCAGCGATCGCTTGACGGCATCTTCCAGCGGCGACTCCGTGTCAGAATCGAGCGGCGCAGCCGCCTGAGCAAGTGCGCGCGATCCGCGTTCCGCATATTCTAGAAAGTGCTTGAAATCCCTTACTCCCGCTGATTTCGTCCGCGACAGTTCGATCTGATCCGGCTTCAACGTCGCGAAAACGACCAGTTCGCTGCGCGCCCGTGTAATCGCGACGTTCAGCCGCCGTGGGCCACCGTTCTTGTTAAGCGGCCCGAAGTTTTGGGACACGCGACCGCTGGCATCGGGGCCGTACCCGACCGAAAAGAGGATCACATCACGTTCGTCACCTTGGACACTTTCGAGATTCTTGACAAAGACCGGCTCATGCTCCGCACCGCTGAAGAAGCGCTCCAGTTCGGGTCGAGTTCGGCGTTCCTGGTCGAGCATGCTTTCGATCAGGCGCTGCTGTTCGGTGTTGAAGGTTACGATGCCGACCGATTCACGCGACCCGGTGGTGGCGCAATCACATAGTCGCTGCACGACGTTTTGCACCACTGCGCGCGCTTCCGCCCGATTAACCCGTCCCGATCCTCGTTCATAGACACCGCCCGGCACGGGCACATAGCGGACGGCGCGATCATCCGTCACCGGCGACGGGAAAGTCACAAGCCGCCCGTCGTAATAACGCTCGTTCGAGAACGCGATCAGGCTTTCGTGGCGACTGCGGTAATGCCACGCCAATCGCTTGTACGGGATGTTCGCGGCAAGACATTCATCCAGTATGCTTTCGAGGTCATCGAGGTCTGCCTCGTCGTCGTAATCGTCGCCCGCTCGATCAAAAAACGCCGTGGGGGGCAACTGTTTGGGGTCGCCAACGACGACGACCCTATTGCCGCGGCCGATTGCTCCGATCGCATCCCATACGGGAATTTGCGAGGCCTCGTCAAAGATAACGACGTCAAACGACTTTACCTCGACCGGAAGGAATTGCGCGACCGAGAGCGGGCTCATCATGATGCACGGTGCCAGCTTGACCAGCGCTGTGGGCATCTGGGCGAACAGCCGACGCAGCGGCAAGTGCCGGGCTCGTTTCTGGATCTCGCGGGCGAGCGTCCCGAATTCCGGATCGCGCCCAAAGGCGGTGCGCAGCGGGATGTTTGTGCAGAGCTGACTAGCGACGACCTGCTTTGCCAGCTCTGTCACCTTGGCGTCGAGTTCCGCAAATCGGGCAATCGCGTCGTTGTGCTGCTCGGCCACGAAGCCGCGCAACGGTTCTTCATGCTCGACGACTTGTTCAATCCACCACCGGGCATATCCGAGTTCAAAGGCATAACTGATTTGTTCGGGGCTGATCGATCCGCATGTCAGGCCAGCGACTAGCGGTCCGATCCCCAGCTCTTCGGCAATCGCAGCGATATGCCGCCAATCGCACCAGCGTTGCAGCTTGGCCGCGTTTTCTTCCCATTCCGCCACAATGTTACCGGCCGTCGCTAGCCAGCCGTTGCCGAGAGGAAGTCCCAGCCACTCGTCGGCCGTCTCGGCTAGCGCGGCGAGAGCTTCGCGCGCCCTCCCGAATGATTCGTATGTGCCAACCAGTCTAGCAACTTCAACACCAAAGGCGCTTCGTGCTGTCGGGTCAGAAGCGCACTGGCGAATCAGCGAGACGAGTGTGTCAATCCAGGACGATTCCGATTTCTCGTGGCAGGCGAGTCCGGCTGCGGCCGCCTTCGTCGTCACTGCCCAAGCGAAGAGCGCCTCAATGCTTCCGGGATCGGTATCCAATCCCTGCCATGCGCCCCCTAGATTGCTCAAAACAAGATCGTATCGGCGCGCCGACTCGCGTAGCCCTTTAAGGTCGATTAGGCGGCCGATCTCGCCACCGACATCGTCTGGCACGGTGCCGTCCGCGAACGGGGCGAGCGCTTGTCGGACGCGCTTCTTGCGCCCGCCGCGGACGAAGACGATCGCGACCGATGCCTCCCGCCATTCGTTGAGCAGGGCGACGAGGTCAAGCTCAAACACGCCGTCGCGATATGTGCCGGCAAGCCCGGAAGCGATTTCGAGATAACGTCCCCGAACTGCCCGCCAAGCGTCGAAGGCGTCGCGTATTTGAGCGCGTTCGGAGGTTAGCAGGGCTGTCCCGCTGGCGGCCTCTTTTACTAGAGCCTGCCCGGCCAACGTCAGCAAACTGCGGATCCAGCATGGATCGGTATTTGGCTCTGCGCCGAACCGCATCGCCGCGGTCGCAGAATGATTTTCCAGTTCTACAGCCGCCTTCCGAAAGGTCCTTGCGCCGTCGACCAGCTGGGTTTGCCAAATCGGCGACCAGTTATGCCGGCCGATGCCGGCAAGGGGGTGCTGGGAAGGCTCACCAATTGCCTCGACTGCCGTTCGCATTCGACGGCAAACGTCCCGAAGGCGCTTGATATCGAGATCGTCGTGTTGGTCGGCGGATTCAAACCGCAGCACGAACCCTGGCATGAAGGCCTTCCCGGCAACCACACGCCCCATCGCTTGGTGCGCCGAGAGGCCGTTCCGATGGCAGCGATGCAACGACGCGACAACTTCATTGAGCCGATCGCGGAGAGTCTTCAGTTCCGATGTGGTCCCGTCCCACTCCCGCGAGGCGCTTACGATCCGCGCATCCCAGGCGGTTTTGAGCTGCTCGAGGACGGCACTCTTCTGCGCCTTCGCCGAGTGGACCGCGAGGCAGAAGGAGCCGAGACCAACATCGTTGAGACGCGTATGGACAACGTCGAGTGCGGTCGCCTTCGCAGAGACGAATAGTACGGTCTTTCCGTTCGCCAGAAGCTGAACGATCATGTTGGCGATGGTCTGGCTCTTGCCCGTGCCCGGAGGCCCGAAAAGCACGAAGTCTTTATTGCGGTTCGCGGCCAACACGGCGGCGGTCTGCGAGGAATCAGCGGGCAGCGGCAGGAACAGATCGCGAGGGTGGACCTCATAGTCAAGGCGGGCTTCAGCAGGCAGACCAGTTCCGTCGCCGTAGCTCTCCTTCGGCGTGTCGATCAGATGCCGGACGACGGGGTTGCGCTTCAGCAACTCGGTTCGGTCGACGAGGTCCCTCCACATCAAATACTTGGCAAATGAAAAGTTCGACAGAACGATCTCTTCGGTCAGCTCGAACCCTTTGACCTCCTTCAGATGAGTCCGTGCTATCCGCCAAATCCGATCCACATCCAGCCCCGATTGATCGACCGGGAGGTCGCGTTCGAATTCGGGAATCACTAGCTTGAAATCCTGCCGCAGCATTTGAAGCAGCGTCGGATTGATGCACGAGTCATCGTCGTGCCGCACGAGGCGAAAGCCTGAACGAACGGTACGCCGTTCAAGCGCAACCGGAACGAGCAGCAGCGGCGCCTTGCAGATCTGGGACTTGTCCTGTGGAGTCCACGACACGAAACCGATTGCGAGAAACAGGCTGTTCGACCCGCCCTCCTCAAAGGAACTGCGTGTTGTGCGGTAGATTTCGGTCAATCGTTCTTCCAGCGCCGGGGCGGCGAGCATCGTATGGACGTCGCCGTGCTGTAGCGCCTCCATCGCGTAGTATGTGGCGGCGTCGTCGCCGGTCATCTGAAAATGGAGTTCTGCACTGCGCGGGTCTGTGTCGCTCATGACCTCCCGTACCGGCAGAAGTGTCATCCGGTCTCCCCGCGCCAGCCGGTCTTCGAGGCCGCCGGGATCGGGGCAAGCAAAAGGCACTGCGCCTTTCGTTACCTTGAAGTTCAGCAATCTGTTGCGAAGCGAAAGATCAAGCAGTCTGCGTTTCCAGCGTTCCAGCCGGTCCAGAGTCTCTTCAGGTTCATCAGCAATCACCTCCTCCTCGGCGAAATCTGGCGGCTCGTCGAGCATCGCGGAGATACCGTCCCTCGCCGAAACCGTGACTGTTGCTGACCCGGGATCGGCACCGAGCGCGAGCGGCTTGATCTGACTGGCGCGGGCATGGCGGACATCGACGGCGAGTTCGAAACGTCGTTCGGGATTCTCTGCGACGTGAGCTGCCGCTTTCTCGACGGCTGACCGGAATCGGATCGGCGGCTGATTAGTCAGCAAGGTCGTTTCGACCAGCATCATCTCGTCGAGCCGCACCCGCTTGCGGAGCGTTTGCGGCTCATCAACC
>JASHNY010000125.1 GCA_030041385.1 Alphaproteobacteria bacterium | reverse complement strand
TATCAGGGCTGGCTCGATTCGCCGCTGACCGCGCACGGTCTCGGTCAGGCGAACGCGATCGGGCGCTGCCTGCGCACGATCCCGGAGGCTGCCGCGGCCGCAATCGTCGCCAGCCCGATCGGGCGGGCGCGTCGCACCGCCGAGCTGATCCAGGCCGAACTGCCGGGCGCCGGCGCGATCGAATACGACGACCGGCTGAGGGAAATCTCGCTCGGCTCGTGGGACGGGCTCGGCTATCGCGATATCGACGCCCTCGCCCCCGGCACCTTTGCCGCCGAGGAGTCGCGCTGGGAATGGTATTTCCATAGCCCCGACGGAGAAACCTATGACGGGTTTGCGGCGCGCGTCGGCGATTGGCTTGCAGGCGTCGATGGACGGACGCTCGTCGTCGTGACCCACGGCGTCGTGACCCGGGTGTTGCGCGGGCTCTATGCCGGCCTGCCGCGCGCCGCGGCGCTGCGATTGCCGGTGCCGCAGGACCGTTTCTACCGCCTCGCCAACGGCCGTATCGACGAGGTCGCGCTGGAGCCGGAGCAGTCATTGCGAGCGTAGCGATAGAAGCTCGGGCCGGGTACGCACGACCCGTCGAGATTGCTTCGTCCCCCGCGGGTCAGGCGTGCGGGTTGCTCGCCATGACCGACATAGTGCTACAGAGGTTGCGGCGGGAATTTCCGCGCCGGCGAGACCAGCTCGTCCTGCAATTCAACCAGCGCCAGTTCGGCACGGCCGCGCGCCGCGGTCGCTTCGATCAGCGCGAACATCGCCGCCGCCGTTGCCGCGAGCGCTTCGGCCAGGCTCTCGCCGCGCAATCGGCGGGCCAAGAACAGTGCCGCGGTCACGTCGCCGCAACCATTCAGCATGACCGGCAGGCGCGGCGTCTCGACCACCCAGGCGCCGTCGTCGCCGACAGCGAGCATAGCGATGCGGTCGGCGCCGGTTTCGAGGCTGGTCAGCAGCACGGTGGCTGGGCCGCGCCGGCGCAATTCCCGCGCCGCCGCTGCCGCCTCGGCGATGCCGGAAACCGCCTCCCCGGTCAGAAACTCCAGCTCGAACCGGTTCGGCGTAACGATATCGGTGAGCGCGAGCGCCCGGTCGCGGAAGAACTCGGCGATGCCGGGCCGCACATAGGATCCGGTATCGACATCGCCGATGACCGGGTCGCAGCAGAACAGCGCGCGCGGGTTGGCCGCCTTGACCCGGCCGACGATGTCGAGCAATACCGGGCCGGTCTCCGCCGCGCCGAGATAGCCCGATAACACTGCGTCGCATTGCGGCAAAACCCCGACCTCGGCAATGCCGTCGAACAATTCCGCGACCTGCTGTGGCGGGACGAGCGAGCCGCGCCAGCGCCCATGCCCGGTATGGTTGGAGAAGGCGACGGTATCGAGCGCCCATGCCTCGCAGCCAAGCCGCTGCAGCGCGAAGACAGCGGCGGCATTGCCGACATGGCCGTAGGACACCCGCGACTGCACCGACAGAACGGCCGGCATCAGCGGTGGCTGTCGAGCGTGTCGAAGACGCGCTTCAGCGACAGGAGTACGGCAAGACCGCTGGCGCCGAACAACGCAATGCCGGCGTTGTGCAACGACCCCTCGGGCCAGTCGGCGGCGACAAACAATCCGCCGATCGCGATCAGGACGAAGAGCGGCACGACGATCGCCAGGTTCGGCATCCGGTCGACGAACACAAAGTTTTGCGAACGCAGGCCTTCGCTGTCAAAGCGGTACTTGATCCGCAGGAAGGCGAGCGCGAGGGCGCACACCGCCAGCGTCAGGCCGCATTCGTAATCGCCGGGACCGGTGCCCTTGCCGGCGAAGAACGCGCCGATGACCGCGAGCGCGATCAGGACGCCCATCGATACCCAGAATCCGATCCAGGCGCCAACGCCCGGCCCGTTATTTTCCGTCTGCTGCTCGGCCATTGGACTCGCCTCGGCGATTTCGCGTGCACTCGCTCTTCATCGGCAAACGAAATTATAACCCGGAGCGTTGCAATACCGAGGATTTCCGATGCCGGCACCGATCCGCCCCCGCCGCAGCGTATTGTACATGCCGGGCGCCAACACACGGGCGCTGGCCAAGGCGCGCGAACTGCCCGCCGACGGGCTGATCTTCGACCTCGAAGACGCCGTCGCTCCAGACGCGAAAATCGCCGCCCGCGCCGCGATTGCCGCGGCGTTCGCTGCCGGCGGCTATGGCGGGCGCGAGAGGGTGCTGCGGGTCAACCCGCTCGAATCGCCGTGGGGTGAAGGCGATCTCGCCGCCGCGGCAGCTCTGCCGCTCGACGCCGTGTTGTTGCCGAAGGTCGAGAATGGCGAGACCGTGCGACAGGCCGTCGCACGGCTCGACGCGCTCGGCGCGCCGGCGGAGCGGGCGCTGTGGTGCATGCTCGAAACCCCGCTCGGCGTTGTCAACGCCCGCGAGATCGCCGCGGCAAGCCCGCGCGTCGCCGCGCTGGTGATGGGCACCTCCGACCTGACCCAGGACCTGCGCGCGCGTGAGACGCCCGACCGTCTGCCGCTATTGACCGCGCTCGGTCTGGTGGTGTTGGCGGCGCGGGCTTTCGGGCTCGCGGTGCTCGACGGCGTCCACCTCGACCTTGCCGACGACGACGGTTTCGCCGCCGCCTGCGCGCAGGGCCGGGTGCTCGGCTTCGACGGCAAGACCCTCATCCATCCGAAACAGATTGCCCCGGCCAATATCGCCTTCGCGCCGGGCGCGGATGAGGTGGCCCAGGCGCGCCGTGTCATCGCGGCGCACGAGGAAGCAATCGCCGCCGGCAAGGGCATCGCCGTGCTGGACGGGAGGCTGGTCGAGAACCTGCACGTCGCCGCCGCCGAGCGCACCTTGGCGCTGGCCGCAGCGATCGCTGCGCGCGAGGGCGGTGCTGACTGACCGTCACCCGGTTCCCCCGGCTTTCGCCGGGTTCATCCACCCTCCCCCGCATTGCGGGAGAGGGTGGACCGGGCGCGACGCGGCTGGCGGGTGAGGGCAGCTACCCGCAGGCGATGCAATAGGCGTCGCGCACGCCCTCGGGCAGGCGGGTTTCGCTCCAGCTCTTGCCGCCGTCCCGGGTGCCGAACACCTGGCCGACGCGGGAGACGCCGTAAACCTGGTTCGGGTCTTTCGGGTGGACGACGACGCCCATCATCGTCGCGTCGGCCTTGATGCCGTGGTCGAAGCGCGTCCAGGTCTTGCCGACATCCGTGCTTTTGTAGATCGACCCGTCGGTCGAGCGCGCCGCCGGCGACAGCGCTGCGTAGAGGATTTTCGGGTCGTGCGGCGAGGTGCGGATGTCGCGGCCGTAGGTCAATGGCGAAAAGCGGCCGATCTCCATGTCTTCCCAATGCTCGCCGCGATCGCCGCTTTTGAACAGGCCCATGCGGTTGGCGAGGAACACGGTGCCGGGCGCCGCCGCGCTGCAGGCGAGCGCGTGGCCGTCGAGCATGCCTTCGATCTCGGTCTGGCTGCCGATGCGGCTGCGGTATTTCGGCTGCTCGCAGAAGCGGATCAAATCGGCGGTGCAGTCTTCCCAGCTTTCGCCGGCGTTGCGGCTGCGCATCGCGCCGTTGGCTTCGAGCGTCGCATAGACATCGTCCGGCGAGGTCGGATCGACATCGAGGCGCATGACCCGGCAGGCGAAATTCATGATGACCCGGTCGGGAAGCGGCGGATGGGCCAGCTTCTTCCAGTGGTCGCCGCCGTCGTCGCTGCGATAGACATCGACCGGGGTCGCCCCGGCGTAAAGCCGCCGCGGATTTTTCGGGTGAATGAGGATCGACCAGATGTCGGGGTCGCCGCCCGCGACGCTCAGATGCTCGAACTTGCCGCCGCGGTTGGTGCTGCGATAGATGCCTTTGGTGCTGCCGACATAAAGCGTATCGGTATCGGTCGGGTGCACCGTGATCGCGTGCACCTCGGCGCCCTCGGGCAGCCCGTTCGTGAGGTGCTCCCACTTCTTGTCGCCTTCCGCCTGGCGGAAGATGCCGCCCAGCGTGCCGCTATGGGTCATGCCCACCGTAGCCGCCACGCCGGCGTAAACATGGGTCGTGCCCGCCATCGCTTCCTCCTCGTTGCAACGTTCTGGCGGGATCATAACGCGGGTCGCGCGGAAGTCACAAAAGTTCGCGGCGGCCGGGGCCGATCGGCTATGGTGGCGCCAGCGAAGAAACGTCAAGGCGGTGGAGAGGTACGCATGCGACGGCGGAAGTTGGGACGCAACGGGCCGGAGGTATTGGCGCTGGGGCTCGGCTGCATGTCACTGTCGGGCACCTACGGCAAAAGCGACGATCAGGCGGCGGTTGGGTTTCTGCAGCAGGCGGTCGATCTCGGCGTCGATTTTCTCGACAGCTCAGACATGTACGGCTGGGGCCAGAACGAGGAGGTGAT
>JASHNY010000124.1 GCA_030041385.1 Alphaproteobacteria bacterium | reverse complement strand
TCCATGTATTCGGACCAGCCGACGATCCCGTCGTCGGTGGTGATCTTGAGAAACGAATTGACCCGCCAACCGGCGTCGCAGTGGAGGGTTTCGAGCTTGGCGATCTTCACCGGCACCTCCTCGCGTTGGAACCGTTCGGCGCGGCGAGGAAGTGTCGCGCCGAAGGAACCTTACACCGAGCCGAGATTGCCGCGCCGCGCCACCGATCGCAACGGCGCACCGCTAACCATCCGACGCAGCGCTGAACCCGCCGCGGCCACCGGAGACGGCACCGCGCCAAATTCCGCACGCGGTGCAATCGTCGGAGGCCAAGACGCATTTGCTGGAATTGCTCGACGAGGTCGAGCGCGGGGCCACGATCGTCATCACCCGCCATGGCCGCGCCGTCGCCCGCCTTGTCCCAGAAGCGGAACACCGCTGGGCGGATGTCAGCCGGGCCGTGGACGAAATCACCCAACTGCGCAAAGGAGCGGGGAAAATCAGCCGCGAAGAACTGCTCGCTTTGCGCCATGCGGATCACAAGTACTGATGGCGCTCGTTGCCGATGCGTCAATCATTCTGGCCCGGGCTTTCGAGGAACACTTCGCCGACGCCGAAGCAACGCTGCAGCGGGTTCGCGGAGAAGAGATCATCGTTCCGAGCATTTGATGGTTCGAGGTGCGCAACGTCCTGGTGCACAAAGAGCGGCGAGGCCGCCAGACCGAGCAACACACGACCCGCTTCTTGCGCATTTTGTCGCGTCTCGCGATCAGGATCGATCCGCTTCCTGACGAACCAAACCTCATGAACCTCGCCCGCCGGCGCGGATTGACGGGCTACGATGCCGCCTATCTGGAGCTGGCCCTGCGACATGCGCTGGAACTGGCAACGCTCGCCGCCGCAGCGCGCGCCGAGGGCGTGGCTGTGATCGGTGATCCCGCCCGGTGATCGTCGCCGGGGCGCCGTGTCAGATCTGCTCGACCGACGAGAAATCCCAATCGGAGCCTTTCGGGTTTTCGCCGATCGTAATCCGGTCCTTGGCGGTGAAATTGTAGGGCGGCACCGGCAGGTTGTAGGGCGCCGGCACGCCGGCGAAGACCCGCGCCGAAAGATCGTATTTCGAGCCGTGGCAGGGGCAGAAATACCCGCCCGGCCAGCTCGCATCCATCAGGGCCGAGCCGCGCGGCTCGAACATCGGGATGCAGCCGAGATGGGTGCAGATGCCGACGACGACGAGAAACTCAGGGTTGATCGAGCGGTGCCAGTTTTGCGCATATTCGGGCTGCTGATCGACCTCGGAATTGGGATCCCTCAGCAGGGTGGTGTCGCTCGGCGACTGCAATTCCTTCAATTCGTCCGGGGTGCGCCGCAAAATGAAGATCGGCCGGCCGCGCCACACCACGGTGATCTGCTGTCCCGGCTTGACCGGAGCGAGATCGACATCGATCGGCGCGCCTGCGGCGATCGTATCGGCGGCCGGTTCGAGCGAATCGATGAACGGCCAGATCGTCGACACGACGCCGACCGCACCGAGCGCGCCTGCGGCGAGCAGCAGAAAATCGCGGCGCGGCACACCGGCATCGCCGTGGGTGATTTCATTCGCCATGCTGACCTCTGGCCCTCCCGCAATGGGTCCGCGCAAACGGTGTTCCGCCGCCCGCGACAATAATCGCAGAGAATGAGTGCCGGCTAGCGGTTGCGCCGCGGCGATTTATCGCTGTCCGCATCGGCGCGGCCAACCCGTGCAGCAATGGCCTACGGGGCGGCGGTGCCGTTCAGCACCGGCCTCGACCGGGACGGGACGCAAGCGTCAGACGATTCGCGCCCGGCATTCGCCGAAGCCGATCGCGGCAAACCCGTCGCGCCGGCAATGGGCGCGGAAGATCGCCTCGTCCCCGTCTGCGAGGAAGGTGCGGGTTTCGCCCGAGTGAAGCGTCAACGTGCGGGTGCCGTCGGCGCTCTGCTCGCTGAGGCTGCCCCACCCTTCCGGCGTCGGCCCCGAGATCGTGCCGGTGCCGAACAGGTCGCCGGGCACCAGGTTGCAGCCGCCGCTGGTGTGGTGGGCAACGAGCTGCGCCAGGGTCCAGTAGAGGTCGGTGGTGTTGCTGTGCGAGACGCGGTGCGGCGGCTGCCCCTTGTCGCGCATCGACGCGGTCAGGATGAAGGCTTCGAGGGCGATGTCATAGGCGCCGTTCTGCTGGTCGGCATCGTCCCACAGATATGGCAGCGGACGCGGGTCGCCGGCGGGTCGCGGCGGCTGCGCCACGCGGAACGGCTCCAGCGCCTCGGCGGTGACGATCCACGGCGACACCGTCGAGCCGAAGCTCTTGCCGAGAAACGGCCCGAGCGGCGCCGATTCCCACTGCTGGATGTCGCGCGCCGACCAATCGTTGACGAGGCCGAGGCCGAACACCCGGCTGCCGGCCTCGGCGATCGGGATCGGCTCGCCCTGGGCGTTGCCGGGGCCGATCCACACCGCCAATTCGAGTTCGTAATCGAGCTTGCGGCACGCGCCGTAGCTCGGCGCCGCCTCGTCGGGCAGTTTGCGCTGGCCGTGCGGCCGGCGTACCGGCACCCCCGACGGCCGCACCGAGGAGGCCCGGCTGTGATACGCCACCGGCACGTATTTGTAGTTCGGGTTCAAAGGGTTGTTCGGGTCGCGCCGGCGCCCGCCATTGGTCGCGTGATGGATGCCGGCGAAGAAATCGGTGAAATTGCCGACCGCGGCCGGCAGGTGCAATGTGCAGGCGGCGGCCGGATGGACGAGGCGGCTCGCCAGCGGCCGCACCCGCGCGGCATCGCTGCCGTCCTCGGCAAGGAGGTCGAAGACGCGGCGGCGCAAGGCGCGGCGCAGCGTTGCGCCCCGGGCCATCAGCGGGTTCAGCGTCGGCCCGGCGGCGGCCACCGCGGCTGCCTGCGCATCACCCGAAAACAGCCCGGCGTCGAGCGCGGCGCGAAGGTCGAAGATCGAATCGCCGATGGCGACGCCGCCGCGGGCACCGGCGTCGGGTGCGGTCGCGCCGGGCGGGCTGAACACGCCGAGCGGCAGGTTCTGCAGCGGGAACTCGCTGTGCCCGTCGGCCGAGGCGACCCAGCTTTTGCGTTTTGCATCATGGGTTTCGTCGATCATTCCCGGCCTCCCCGGCTGCGTAACGGCACGATGAACCTATCAGGTTTCGGATCGGCGCCGAAGCGCCGCAGGAACGCCGGCCCCCTCGCAATCGCGCGGGAGCGGCGCTATGAACGGCGCGCCCACCGACAGGCGCCCGACCGACCCATGCTGCAACGCCTTTATGCGCGGACGATCGCGCTTGCCGCCGGCCCCAACGCGATATGGGCGCTGGTCGCGGTCGCCTTTGCCGAGAGCTCGTGCTTTCCGATCCCGCCCGACATCCTGCTGATCCCGATGATGCTGGCGCGGCCGCGCGACGCCTGGCGGCTGGCGGCGCTGTGCACGATCGCCTCGGTGACGGGCGGGCTGGTCGGCTATGCGATCGGCTATTTCGTGTTCGATGCGATCGGCCGGCCATTGCTGCAGTTCTATCACGCGATGGGCAGCTACGATGCGCTCAAGGCCGCATTCGACCGCTGGGGGGTGTGGATCATCATCGCCAAGGGCATGACCCCGATCCCCTACAAGCTGGTGACGATCACCTGCGGCGTCGTGCATTTCGACCTCTGGGCCTTTGTCGGCGCGTCGATCGTTTCGCGCAGCCTGCGCTTTTTCCTGCTGGCCGCGATCCTGCGCCGGTTCGGGGCTGCGGCACGCGAGTTTATCGAGCGGCGCCTGACGCTGGTGACGACATTGTTCGCGGCAGCCCTCGTTGGCGGCTTCCTGGCGCTGCGCTATCTATAGGCCATGCCATTGACTGCCCGATCCTTTGCCGGCTTCGTCTTGGTGGCGAGCGCCGGCGTTCTCGTCACCGCCCTGTTGTCGCAATTCTGGGGCGGGCTCGACCCGTGCGAATTGTGCCTCTACGAGCGCTGGCCGTGGGACGCGGCATTGGTCATCGCCGCGGTTTCCTTCGCCGTCCCGCGCCGGCTCGGGCCGCCGGCGGTGGCAGTCGTGCTGGCCGCGATCTTCGCCCTCGGCGCGGCGCTCGCCTTCTATCATGTCGGGGTCGAGCACCATTGGTTTGCCGGGCCCAGCGCCTGCACCGCCAGCGGCACCGGCGCGACGACGCTGGCGCAGATGCGGGAGGAGCTGGAGGGCCGTGCGCCGGTCATGTGCGATCAGGTGCAGTGGTCGCTGTTCGGCGTGTCGTTGGCCGGGTGGAACTTCCTCGCCTCGTTCCTGATGGCGGCGTTCTGCCTCGCGGCAGCGCGAGGGACGACGATAAGGCGGGCAGCGGCATGAGCGGCGAGCGGCCGCGCATCCTGCCCGGCGACCCGGCCCCGGCCGACCGGGTCGCGGCGATGATCCGCGTCGACCATGCCGGAGAATACGGCGCGACGCGGATCTACGACGGCCAGCTTGCCGTGTTGCGCCGCGGCCCGGCACGTGCTGCGGTCACCGACATGGCCCGGCAGGAGGCGCGCCATCTCGCCGCGTTCGAAGCGCTGGTGCGCGAGCGGCGGGTGCGTCCGACCCTGCTGCAGCCGCTGTGGCGGGTCGCCGGCTTCGCGCTCGGCGCCGCGACGGCGCTGCTCGGCGAGCGTGCGGCGATGGCCTGTACGGTCGCGGTCGAGGAAGTGATCGACGCCCATTACCAGGCTCAGGCCGACCTGCTCGCCGACCAGGACCCGGCGCTGGCCCAGACGATCCGTGAATTCCGCGATGACGAGTTGCGGCATCGCGAGGTCGCGCTCGACCACGGCGCCGCCGAGACGATCGGTTACGAATTGCTCGGCGCGGCGATCAAGGCCGGCTCGCGCCTCGCCATCTGGATGTCGACGCGGCTTTGACCCGAACCGGGCGAAGGCCCGCGCGCGACACGAAACCTTGCCGGCTCCCTTTTCGTTGACGGAGGACGAAGAGAGGAGGACCGCATGGCCGCACAGATCGTCGTCGCGTTGTTCCAGTCCAAGGGCATCGCCGAGGATGCCTGCCACCGGCTGCGAACCGAGGGGGTGCCCGACAGCGAGGTCGCCCTCAAGGTGCTGAAGAAAGTCGGCCCGGTTCCGGAGACGATGGAACCCGAGCTTTCCGCCTTGTCGATCGACCCGATGATCTTCGGCGATGTCCGCAACAATTACGTCCAGTACATCCATAACGGCGAGACCGCGGTGCTGGTGCGCGCCGCGACCGACGCCGATGTCGAGTTCGCCGCCGACGTGCTGCGGCTGTTCGAGCCGATTGCCGTCGATGTGCTGAAGCCGCGGGGCGAGGGTCAAACCGCCCCGGCCGCGCGCAGCCGCGCCACCTCGTCAGGGGAATAGCCGAGTTCGGCGAGCACCGCGTCGCTGTCGGCGCCGAGCTCCGGCGCCGGCCGGCGCAACCGGCACGGCGCCGCGGCGAACTTGACCGGAAAGCCCAGCATCCTGACCATGCCGTGGCCGGGATGCTCCTGCGTCAACACCATCTCCTGGTCCAGGACCTGCGGGTCGGCGAAAATCTCCGGCAGGCCCATGACCCGGCCGCACGGCACGCCGGCGGCGTTGAGCCGGTCGATCCATTCCTCCGTGGTCGCTTCGGCCAATTTCGCCTCGACTGCGGCGTTGACCGCGGCGCGGTTGGCAAGGCGCGTTTCGTTGTTGGCGAAGCGCGGGTCGTGGCGCCATGCGCCGGCATCGAGCGCGTCGACGAGGCGCTGATAGGACTGCTCCTGGCTCGGCGCGATCGCGACCTCGCCGTCTTTGGTGCGGAACATGCCGTAGGGCGCGACGATCGCGTGATCGTTGCCGCTGCGCGCCGGCACCGCGCCGGTGGCAAAGTAGTTGGCGGCGAGAAACGCCAGCAGGCTGATCATGCCGTTGTTGAGGCTGGCGCCGACCCGCTCGCCGGCGCCCGAGCGGCCGCGCCGCACCAGCGCCGCGCAGACGCCGAGCGCGCCGTAAAGCCCGGCGACGAGATCGGCGATCGGCGGCCCGGCCCGCATCGGCGGCCCGTCTGCCTCGCCGGTCACCGCCATGAACCCGCTCATCGCCTGGGCGATGAAATCGAAGCTGGGCCGGTCGCGATAGGGGCCGCCATTGCCGAACCCGCTGAGATTGCAGACGACGAGGTCGGGTTTCAGCGCCTTCAGCCGCGCATCGTCGAACCCCATCGCCGCCAGCACGCCCGGCCGGTAGTTTTCGACCAATACGTCGCTGGTCTCGATGAGCCGCGCCAGCGCCGCCCGCCCGTCTTCGTGGCGCAGATTGAGG
>JASHNY010000123.1 GCA_030041385.1 Alphaproteobacteria bacterium | reverse complement strand
ACCGCGCCGCCCGCCGCCGAAGCCGCCAGCCTGACGCGGATTTCCAGCGCCGCGTCGAGCCGCCGGGCCGGCGCATAGGCGTCGAGGCGCCACAGATCGCCGGCCTCCTCGAACAGGCTCAGCCCGTCCGCGCCCTCGTCCAGCAGCGCGGCAACGGCCGCCGCCCCTTCGGCGCCGCGGACCTCCGCAACGATGCGCCAAACCTGCTCAGGCATCTAGAGTCTGCTGCATCGGCACCCTGCGTCCTTCGAGACGGCGCGCCGCGCCTCCCCGGGATCAGAGAGGTCTTTAACGCCACGCACCGGTATTCGTCATCATCAGGATGAGGAATGCCGGTGATGCCCCGCCTAATCGGTCCTCATCCTGAGGAGCGCCCGGAGGGTCGCGTCTCGAAGGGCGCTTGGCCCCAACAGCAGTGCGTCCTTCGACTGCTCGCTGCGCTCGCGCTCAGGATGAGGGGCGTTGGTGGTGCCGTTCTCGCCCACCCTGCGTCGTGGAAAATGGAACGCGGGCGTCCCGCCCGCCTGCGGCCGAGACGGCCGCGCTCCGACATTCACGCTGTGCTCGCGCTCGGGATGAGGGGGCATTGGTGACGCCGTTCTCCGCCCAACCTCATCCTGAGGAGCACCCGCAGCGCCGTCTCGAAGCCTCATCCTGAGGAGCGGTCCGGCGCAGCCGGGGCGCGTCTCGAAGGACGCTTGGCCCAAGCGCGGTGCGTCCTTCGACTGCTCGCCGCGCTCGCGCTCAGGATGAGGGGCGTTGGTGGTGCCGTTGTGCAGGGATTTCCTCGTGACCTCGGTGCCGACGTGGTGCATTAAGAACCGATGCAGACCCTCAACACCTACCGTAGCGGCCCGGACGAGCGCGGGCATTTCGGGATTTACGGCGGGCGCTACGTCGCCGAGACGCTGATGCCGCTGATCCTCGCGGTCGAGGAGGCTTATGCCAAGGCCAAGGCCGATCCGAGCTTCCAGGCCGAGCTCGACTACTACCTCGACCATTACGTCGGGCGGCCGAGCCCGCTTTATTTCGCCGCGCGGCTGACCCGCCATTTCGGCGGCGCCAAGCTGTATTTCAAGCGCGACGAGCTGAACCATACCGGCGCGCACAAGATCAACAACGTGCTCGGGCAAATCCTCTTGGCGCGGCGCATGGGCAAGCGCCGCATCATCGCCGAGACCGGTGCCGGCCAGCACGGTGTCGCCACCGCGACCGCCTGCGCGCTCTTCGACCTTTCCTGCGTCGTCTACATGGGCGCCACCGATATCGAGCGGCAAAAGCCCAACGTGTTCCGCATGAAGCTGCTCGGCGCCGAGGTGGTGCCGGTGCATTCCGGCACCGCGACCTTGAAGGACGCGATGAACGACGCGCTGAGGGATTGGGTCGCCCATGTCGACGACACGTTCTACGTGATCGGCACGGTCGCCGGCCCGCACCCCTATCCGGCGATGGTGCGCGACTTCCAGTCGGTGATCGGCAACGAGACGCGGGTACAGATGCAACAGGCCGAAGGGCGCCTGCCCGATACGCTCGTCGCCTGCATCGGCGGCGGGTCGAACGCGATGGGGCTGTTCCACCCGTTTCTCGACGAGCCGAGTGTCAGGATGATCGGGGTCGAGGCTGGCGGCCACGGCATCGACACCGGCCTCCATGCCGCCTCATTGAACGGCGGCCGGCCCGGCGTGTTGCACGGCAACCGCACCTACCTATTGCAGGACGACGACGGCCAGATCAAGGACGCGCATTCGATCTCGGCCGGGCTCGACTATCCCGGCATCGGGCCGGAGCATGCCTGGCTCAACGATCTGGGGCGCGTCGAATACGTCTCGATCACCGACAAGGAAGCGCTCGCCGCGTTCCAATTGTGCAGCCGGCTCGAAGGCATCATCCCGGCATTGGAGCCGGCGCACGCGCTCGCCCATGTCGCCAAGATCGCGCCAGGCCTGCCGCGCGACCACCTATTGGTGATGAATTTGTGCGGGCGCGGCGACAAGGACATCTTCGCCGTCGCCGAACATCTCGGGGTGACGCTGTGAGCCGCCGTCCTTCTATCGTCATCCCCGGGCTTGACCCGGGGATCTCGAAACGCTTGCGAGGTGGCCGGGTCAAGCCCGGCCGTGACGAGGTGGTGTCGTGAGCCGCATCGCCCGGCGCTTTGCCGCGCTCAAAGCCGAGGGGCGGGCCGGGCTCGTCGCCTATCTGACTGCCGGCGACCCCGATATCGAAACCTCGACCCGGCTGTTCGAGGGGGTCGCCGCCGCCGGCGCCGACCTCATCGAGATCGGCATGCCGTTTTCCGACCCGATGGCCGACGGGCCGGCGATCCAGGCCGGCGGCCAGCGCGCGCTGAAGGCGGGGATGACCTTGCGCAAGACGCTGGCGCTGGCGCGGCACCTGCGCGAGCGCGACGCCGACACGCCCTATGTGTTGATGGGCTATTACAACCCGATCTACCGCTACGGCGCCGAGGCCTTCGCCCGCGACGCGGTCGACGCCGGGATCGATGGCGCGATCATCGTCGACCTGCCGCCCGAGGAGGACGCGGAGTTGGCGGGGCCGGCACGCGAGGCGGGGCTCGACGTGATCCGCCTCGCCACCCCGACCAGCGACGACAGGCGCCTGCCCACGATCGTCCGCGGCGCCGGCGGCTTTCTCTATTACGTCGCGATTGCCGGCATCACCGGTACGCGCTCGGCCGATTCCGGGGCCGTGCGCGAGGCGGTGGCGCGGTTGCGCCGCCACACCGACCTGCCGGTCGCGGTCGGGTTCGGGATCAAGAACCCCGAGCAGGCGGCCGCGGTTGCCCGCGCCGCCGACGCCGCGGCGGTCGGCTCGGCCCTCGTCGATCGCGTCGCGCAAAATCTCGATGGCGACGGCCGCGCGAAACCCGGCCTCGTCGATGCCGTGCTCGGCGAGATCAGCGCGCTGGCGTCGGGCATCAGGGCGGCACGCCGGGAGCGGGCCTGATGCTCGACCACGTCACGCTCGGGGTCAGCGACCTCGGCCGGGCACGCATGTTTTACGATCGCGCGCTGGCGACGCTCGGCATTGTCCGTCTGTATGCCGACGGTGACAATTTTTCAGGCTATGGGGTTGGCCGCAAGGCGTTCTTCTGGATCGGCAAGCGCGACGCGGTGACGACCGGCAGCCATGTCGCCTTTCTCGCGCCCGACCGGGCAGCGGTCGCGGCCTTCCATGAGGCGGCACTCGCCGCCGGCGGGCGGGACAACGGCAGGCCCGGGCTGCGCCCGCAATACCGCGCCGATTATTACGGCGCCTTCGTCCTCGACCCCGACGGCCACAATATCGAGGCCGTCTGCTATACCGCGGCATAGAGATGCCAAACTGGCTGTCAAATGTCGTTCTGCCGAAAATCCGCGCGGTCGTTCGACGCAAGGAGGTACCGGACAATCTGTGGAAGAAGTGTCCGGGCTGCGAGCAGATGCTGTTTCACCGCGAGTTGGCGGCCAATCTCGAAGTGTGCCGCAATTGCGGCTACCATTTCCGCATCGGCGGCGAGGCGCGGTTTCGCCATCTATTCGACGACGGCAGGTTCGAGCGGATCGAGTTGCCCAAGGTCGCCGCCGATCCGCTGCGCTTTCGCGACCGCAAGCGCTACACCGACCGCCTGAAGGAGGCGCAGGCCGGGCTCGGATCAAGCGGCGACGCGGTGGCGCTGGCCGAGGGCCGCATCGGTGGCCAGGAAGCGATCGTCGCCGCCTTCGAGTTCGAGTTCATGGGCGGGTCGATGGGCACGGCTGTCGGCGAGGCGCTGATTGCCGCGGCGCGGCGAGCGGTCGCGCATCAGGCGGCGTTGATCGTGGCGCCGTCGTCGGGCGGGGCGCGGATGCAGGAGGGCATCCTGTCGTTGATGCAATTGCCGCGCTCGATCCTCGCCGCCGACCTGGTCAAGGAGGCCGGGCTGCCCTACATCGTGCTGTTGACCGACCCGACCACCGGCGGCGTCTCGGCCTCGCTGGCGATGGTCGGCGACATCGCCATCGCCGAGCCGGGCGCGGTCATCGGCTTTGCCGGCGCGCGGGTCATCGAGGAAACCATCCGCGAGAAACTCCCCGAGGGGTTCCAGCGCGCCGAGTACCTCTACGAGCACGGCCTGGTCGACATGGTGGTGCCGCGCGGCCAGTTGGCGGCGACGCTCGGGCGCATCCTGTCGTTATTGCGCGACCGCGAGCGACCGCACCCGGCCCTGCCGGTGCCGGAGCCCTTGTGACCGACAGCGGCGGCCATGCCGGCAGCGACCGGGTGCTCGACCGGCTGACCCGGCTACATCCGAAAAAGATCGACCTGTCGCTCGGCCGGATCGAGCGGTTGCTGGCGGCGCTTGGCAACCCGCACGCGCGCCTGGCGCCGGTTGTCCACGTTGCCGGGACCAAGGGCAAGGGCTCGACCGTGGCGATCATGCGCGCCAGCCTCGAAGCCGCCGGGTACCGTGTGCATGCCTATATCTCGCCGCATCTGGTGCGGTTTCACGAGCGCATCCGGCTGGCCGGGCGGCTGATCGACGAAGACGCGCTGATCGGATTGCTCGAGGAATGCGAACGGGCCAACGGCGACGCGCCGATCACCTTTTTCGAGATCACCACGGCGGCGGCATTTCTTGCCTTTGCCCGCGTTCCGGCCGACATCGTGCTGCTCGAGGTCGGGGTCGGCGGCCGGCTCGACGCGACCAACGTCGTGGCGCGGCCGGCGGTCAGCGCGATCACCCCGGTATCGATCGACCACGTCGCGTTTCTCGGCGACACGCTGGCGGCGATTGCCGGCGAGAAGGCCGGCATATTGAAGCCCGGCGTGACCGGCGTGGTCGCACCGCAGCCGGGGGAGGCGGCGGCGGTGATCGGCGCGCGCGGTGCCGCGATCGGCGCGCCGCTCTACCGTGCCGGGCATGAGTGGCGTTGTCGTGCAGACGGCGCCGGCATGCGCTACGAGGGCGCGCGCTGGCGGCTCGACCTGCCGCGCCCGTCCTTGCTCGGGGCGCACCAGGTGCTGAACGCCGGCACCGCGCTCGCCTGCCTCGAAGCGCTGTCCGGGTTCGCCGTGCCGGAGGCGGCGCTCGCTGCCGGGTTGCGCCATATCGACTGGCCGGCGCGGTTGCAGCTGCTGCGTCGCGGGCCGCTTGTCGCGCAGGTGCCGCCCGGCGGCGAATTGTGGCTCGACGGCGGGCACAACCCGGCCGCTGGCGAGGTGCTGGGTGCGGTCGCCGCGGAGTGGCGGGACCGCCCGCTCGATCTCGTCGTCGGCATGCTCAACACCAAGGACGCGGCCGGTTTCCTGCGGCCGATGGCGCCCTATGCGCGCTCATTGCAGGCGGTGACGATCCCCGGCGAGGAAAACCCGCTGCCCGATGCCGCGATCGCCGCGGCGGCGCACGCAGTCGGCATCGCCGCCGAGACCGCACCCTCCGTCGATGCAGCGGTGCGCGCGCTCGCCGGCCGGCGGCCGGCGGGACGCATCCTGATCTGCGGCTCATTGCATCTCGCCGGGGTGGTGTTGGCCGAAAACGGCTGAGGCGGTGCGCATTGACACGCCGGGCCGGCGGCCTATGTCAGTCGCAACGCAAACCTGACGGGAGCGTCCGATGACCCAGGCAGGATTGCTGGCGGGCATGGCGGCGGCCGTGCTCGCGGCGGGGATCGCCGTGCCGGCGCCTGCGCACGCCGCGCTTGCGACCGTCGCCGACCAGAACAGCGGCGGCGGCATCCAGTCTCCGGCGCAGCCGCAGACGCAAGAGCCGCAGACGCAAGAGCCGCAGACGCAAGGGTCGGGCCGGCCGCATAACGGCGTGATCCGTCCGCCGCAGGCCAATATCGACCCGCATATGACGATGAAGCCGCCGCACCCGGGCAGCCAGTCGATGCCGGTGATTCCGCCGCCCGGCAGCCCCGGCGGCAAAGAGGATATTCAGCCGCGCTAAGCCTTTCTCGCGACGGTCGGAGCGGGCATAGTGCGGCGCCATAGGCCGCCATGTCCGAACTCGACACGCTGATCCAGCTTCTCGCCCGGCTGCCGGGCCTCGGCCCGCGCTCGGCGCGCCGTGCCGCGCTTCACCTGATCAAGCGGCGCGAAGGGCTGATGATGCCGTTGGCGGCGGCGATGCAGGGGGCGGCGGCCGCGGTCCGCCCATGCAGCCAATGCGGCAACCTCGACACGATGGACCCGTGCGCGATCTGCCGCGACCCCGAACGCGACGCCACGGTGATCTGCGTCGTCGAGGACCTTGCCGATCTGTGGGCATTGGAGCGCACCGCCGCCTTCCGCGGGCGATATCACGTGCTCGGCGGCACCTTGTCGGCGCTCGACGGGGTGGGGCCGGAAGACCTCAACATCTCGCGCCTGATCACCAGGCTCGGCCCCGGCATGGAATTGATCCTCGCGCTCAACGCCACGGTCGAGGGCCAGACCACGGCGCATTACATCGCCGATCGCGCCGAGCCGACCGGCGCCAAGGTCTCGCGCCTGGCGCAGGGCGTGCCGATCGGCGGCGAGCTCGACTATCTCGACGAAGGCACCCTGACCGCGGCGCTGAACGCCAGACGGGCGCTTTAACAAACGTCGGAGGTTTGCATGACGATGCGCCGGAGGAGTCTGCTCGCGGCCGCGGGTGCTGCACCGTTGCTGGGTGTAGCCGGAAGGCTGGTGGCGCCGTCGCGGGCTGCCGCGGCCGACGCGATGTTTCGACGGGTGCGGCCGGGCGACCCGCAATGGCCGGGACCGGCCGAGTGGAACAGGCTGAAAGCGGCGGTTGGCGGGCGCCTCATCAAGGTCGAATCGCCGCTGGCGGCTTGTAGCGGCAATCCCGACACCCCCGCCTGTCAGCAGCTGCTGCGCAATCTGCGCAACCCGTTTTTCATTGGCGACCAGCCGGGTTTGACGCAGAGCACCGGCTGGGCCGACGCCTGGATGTCGGCGCCGAGCGCCTATGCGGTCGCGGCCAAAACCGCCGCCGATGTCGCCGCCGCGGTCGATTTCGCGCGCGAGCACCGGCTGCGTCTTGTCGTAAAGGGCGGCGGACACAGCTATCAGGGCACCTCGAACGCGGCCGATTCGTTGCTGATCTGGACGCGGGCGATGAACGACATCGTCTTGCATGACGCCTTCGTCCCGCAGGGCTGCGCGACGACGCCGGTGCCGGCAGTCTCGGTCGGCGCCGGGGCGATCTGGCTGCATGTCTACGACGCGGTGACGACCAGGGCCGGGCGCTACGTCCAGGGCGGCGGCTGCAATACGGTCGGCGTCGCCGGACTTATCCAGAGCGGCGGCTTCGGCACCTTCTCCAAGCATTACGGTACCGCCGCCGCCTCGCTGCTGGAGGCCGAAGTGGTCACCGCCGACGGCAAAATTCGCATCGCCAATGCCTGCACCAACCCCGACCTGTTCTGGGCGCTCAAGGGCGGCGGCGGCGGCAGCTTCGGCGCCGTGACCCGCCTGACCCTCAAGACCCACGAATTGGCCGATCGGGCAGGCTCGGCCGTCTTTGCCGTCAAGGCGATGTCAGGCCCGGCGTTCCGCGACCTGATCCGCGCCTTTGTTCGCCATTACGCAGACCGGCTGTGCAACCCGCATTGGGGCGAGGCCGTCCATTTTCAGCGCAACGATACGCTGGCGGTCGTGATGGTGTCGCGCGGGCTCGACAAAGCGAGCGCGGAGGCCGTGTGGCAGCCTTTTCTCGATTGGATCGCAGCGTCGCCGCAGGACTACCGGCTGATCCGCAAGCCGATCATCGCCGACATGCCGGCGCGAAACTGGTGGGACGCCGAGTTCCGCAAGGAAGACAGCCCCGCCGCGATCGTCAGCGATCCCCGGCCCGGGGCGAACCCACGCGATTTTTCCTGGATGGGCGACCACGACGAGATCGGCGCGTTCTGGCGCGGCTTTGAGACCCTGTGGTTGCCGGCGGCGCTGCTCCAGGGCGACCAGCAAGAGAGGCTTGCTGACGCGCTCTACGCGGCGAGCCGGCATTGGGGGTTCCAGATCCACTGCAACAAGGGGTTGGCGGGCGCGCCCGAGGACGCGATCGCCGCGTCGCGCGACACGGCGACCAACCCGGCCGTGCTCTCCGCCTTTGCACTGGCGCTCATCGGCAGTTTTGGCCCGCCTGCCTATCCCGGCATCCCCGGCTATGCGCCCGACATCGCCGATGCCCGCGCCGAGGCGGCGATCGTCGGGAAAGCCATGGGCGAGCTGCGCAAGGTGGCTCCGGAACCCGCTTCCTATGTCTCGGAAAGCAATTTCTTCGAAAAGGGCTGGCAGCATTCCTATTGGGGCGCGAACTATCCGCGGCTCCAGGCGGTCAAGGCCAAATACGATCCCAACGGATTGTTCTTCGTCCATAACGGGGTCGGCAGCGAAGAGTGGAGCGCCGACGGCTTTACCCGCCTCGCTTCCCGCTGACCCGGGCGCCGCTCGCTTGACCCGCACTTAGCATTTTCGCTAAGGTCGGACTTAGCGAATTTGCTAAGAACGGGTATCATCATGAAGCACGCCGCGGCCGTCTCCACGACGCATGACGATGCCGCGATCGGGGTTCAGTGCGCGCACAAATTGCTGGCGCTGCGCACGGCGTCCGGCGAAACGCAGAGGCAGCTGGCGCAGCGATTGGGGATGACCGAATCGATGATCTCGCGCCTCGAGCGCGGCGATCACGTGCCGAGCCTCAAGACGCTGTGCCGCATCGCCGCGGCCTTCGGCCGCCGGCTCGAAATCGTCTTTCACGAGCACGAGCACGAGCATGCGGACGGCACGCGGCATACCCACCCGCACCGCCACGACGATCCCGACCACCGGCACACGCACGGCGACGAAACATGACCGCCGCGCCGCAACTGCTGTTGATCGGCGGGGTCGTCGCCGTCGGGGTATTGCACACGGTCGTGCCCGACCACTGGCTGCCGATCGCGATCCTCGCCCGGCAGCAGGGCTGGTCCCGCGGCGAGACCGCCTGGGCCGCGGCACGGGCCGGGTTCGGCCATGTCATGTCGACCGTGCTGCTCGGCCTCGCCGTCTGGTTCGGCGGCGCGGCACTGGCCCGGCGCTTCGGCGCCGTCGTCGACCTTGCGTCGAGCGCGGCGCTGGTCGCCTTCGGCGCCTGGGTCGCGGTTTCGGCCTGGCGCGAATTGCCGGGCCGGCAGGCTCGCCGCCACGGCCACGCCCATCGCCATCACCACGACCATCGCCACGGTCATCATCGCCACGATGACGACGAGCCGGAATGGATCGCCGACCCCCTGTATGCGGCGGCAGGGGCCGGCGTCGCCGTGGCGCTGCGGCATCGCCACATCCACCGCCATGGCGGCGGGCTGCCGCACGTGCACTGGCACGACCATGAGGGCGGGACGGAGCACGACATCTCCGCGGCGGGGGAGCCGCCGTTGCACCGCCATCGCCACCGGATGCCCGGGCGCGGGGCGCTGGTGCTGATCCTCGGCTCGTCGCCGATGGTCGAGGGCATCCCGGTATTCTTTGCCGCGGGGTCGTACGGCGGCGGGCTGATCGGGCCGATGGCCGTCGCCTTCGCGGCCAGCACGATCGCCACCTACGTCGTGCTGTGCGTCGGCTCGACGGCCTCATTGCAGCGCATGAACCTCGCCAGGTTGGAGCGCTATGGCGAGGTGCTGAGCGGCGGGCTTATCGCCGCAATCGGGCTGGCGTTCGGGATCGCGGCGACGGTGTGAGCCGGCTGCCGGTTGGCCAGGCCGGATCGTGCGTCGTTCGAGACGCGCCCTGCGGGCGCTCCTCACGATGAGGAACGACAGCGGGCGGCATGCTCAGGCCTCCCTCATCCTGAGCGGGCGGCAATTTGCTCAGGCCGGATCGTGCGTCGTTCGAGACGCGCCCTGCGGGCGCTCCTCACGATGAGGAACGACAGCGGGCGGCGTACCGAGGCCGCCCTCCTAAGCCGCGGCGCGGCGCCGGCCGCGGGGCAGGGTTTCCTCTTCCTCGAACAATTCGGCCAGCCGTTCGAGCATGACGCCGCCCAATTGCTCGGCATCGACGATGGTGACCGCGCGGCGATAGTAGCGGGTGACGTCGTGGCCGATGCCGATCGCGGTCAACTCCACGCTGCCGCCGCGCTCGATGTCGCGGATCACCTCGCGCAGATGCTTTTCGAGGTAGTTGCCGGGATTGACCGACAGGGTCGAATCGTCGACCGGGGCGCCGTCGGAGATGACCATCAGGATGCGCCGTTCCTCGGGCCGGCCGAGCAGGCGGTTATAGGCCCAGGCCAGCGCCTCGCCGTCGATGTTTTCCTTCAGGATGCCTTCGCGCAGCATCAGGCCGAGGCTGCGCCGGGCGCGGCGCCACGGTGCGTCCGCCGCCTTGTAGACGATGTGGCGGAGGTCGTTGAGACGGCCCGGGTTGGCCGGCTTGCCGGCGGCGATCCAGCGCTCGCGCGCCTGGCCGCCTTTCCACGCCCGCGTCGTGAAGCCGAGAATCTCGACCTTGACGCCGCAGCGTTCGAGCGTGCGCGCGAGGATGTCGGCGCTCATCGCCGCCACCGTGATCGGGCGGCCGCGCATCGAGCCCGAATTGTCGATCAGCAGGGTGACGACGGTGTCGCGGAACTCCATCTCGCGCTCGCGCTTGTAGGCGAGCGGCAGGATCGGGTTGGCGACGACGCGCGCCAGCCGCGCCGCGTCGAGGATGCCCTCGTCGAGATCGAATTCCCAGGCGCGGGTCTGCTTGGCGAGCAGCCGGCGCTGCAGGCGGTTGGCGAGGCGGGCGATCACGCTTTGCAGGTGGGAGAGCTGCTGGTCGAGCAGGTGGCGAAGCCGGGTCAACTCGTCGGTATCGCACAATTCCTCGGCGTCGACGACCTCGTCGGCTTCGCTGTTGAACACGCGATAGACCGCAGTGTCGTCGCCGCGGGCGCGCGGCAGCATGCCGGGCCGGCCGGGCCGGCCGGGATCGTCGTCGCTGGAGCCGGGCATCATCTCGCCGTCGGCATCGGCCTCGCCGTCTTCCTCGGCGTCGTCGCCGGCGCTGTCGGCGGGCGCGCCGTCCATTGAGGGCTGCGCCCCGGTGGCGGCGCTTTCGCCGCTGTCGGTCTGGTTGTCGCCTTCCGCCTCGTCGCCCTGGCTTTGCTGATCGTCCGAATCGGATTCATCGATCTCGCCGAGATCGAGATCCATGTCCTGGATCATCTGCCGGGTGATGCGGGCATAGGCGTCTTGATCGAGGATCGAGCGGTCAAGCTCGCTCAGATCGCGCGCAATCTTGCCTTCGAGCCACGGCCGCCACAGATCGACGACGCGCCTGGCCGAGGGCGGCGGCGCCTCGCGGGTCAGCGCCTCGCGGGTCAACAGCCGCACCGCCTCGGCCATCGTGCTCTCGGTCCGCTCGGTGATCCGCTCGAAACCCTGGCGGCGGTACTGCTCGTCGAGCATTGCGCCGATATTGTGGGCAACGCCGGCCATACGCCGCGCGCCCAGCGCCTCGACCCGCGCCTGCTCGACCGCCTCAAAGATCGACCGCGCCAGCGGGCCGCCCGGCAGGCGTTTGGCGTGGATCGCATCGTCGTGGTACTTGAGCCGCAACGCCAGGCTGTCGGCGGCGCCGCGCAACTGCGCCGCCTCGTCGGGCGGCAGGTCGCGCGCCGGGTTGGGCAGTTTGACCCGAACGCCCGAAACCCCGGCAGGCTCGGGTCCGAAGCCGATCGTCAGGTCATCGCGCTCCGCAATCGCCCGCAATGTCGATGCGGTCGCGCGCTTGAAGATTTCGGCCGGCGAGAAATCCTGCGACACGACGCCTCCGCCCGCTTCACAAATTCCCAGTCATTGCGAGGAGCCCGAAGGGCGGCAATCTCATGCCGCTTGGGCTTCCGTCGGGGCGAGGTTGCTTCGCCGCGCTCGCAACGACACCATAGACCCGCTCCGCACTCACATCAGCGTCGCGTTGATGCCGGTCTCGGCGAGTTCGGTACCGAAGCAGCGCTGGTAGTACTCGGCCACGGCCGGCCGCTCGGTCTCGTCGCACTTGTTCAGGAAGGTGAGCCGGAAGGCGAACGCGACATCGTTGAAGATTTTCGCGTTTTCGGCCCAGGTCATGACCGTGCGCGGCGACATCACGGTGGAGATGTCGCCGTTGATGAAGCCGTTGCGGGTGAGGTCGGCGCACGCCACCATCGCGCTGATCCGGCGCCTTCCCTCCTCGTTGTCGTAGGAAGGCACCTTGGCCAGCACGATCTCGCACTCGGTGTCGTGCGGCAGATAGTTGAGGGCGGTGACGATGTTCCAGCGGTCCATCTGGCCCTGGTTGATCTGCTGGGTGCCGTGGTAAAGCCCGCTGGTGTCGCCGAGCCCGACCGTGTTGGCGGTCGAGAACAGGCGAAACGCCTTGTGCGGCCGGATCACCCGGTTCTGGTCCAGCAGGGTCAATTTGCCGTCCACCTCCAGCACGCGCTGGATCACGAACATCACATCCGGGCGCCCGGCATCATATTCGTCGAAGCACAGCGCCACCGGATGCTGCAACGCCCAAGGCAAGAGCCCCTCGCGGAACTCGGTCACCTGCTTGTTGTCGCGCAGTACGATCGCGTCCTTGCCGACGAGATCGATGCGGCTGATGTGGCTGTCGAGGTTGACCCGGATGCACGGCCAGTTGAGGCGCGAGGCGACCTGCTCGACATGGGTCGATTTGCCGGTGCCGTGATAGCCCTGGATCATGACCCGCCGGTTGAAGGCGAACCCGGCGAGGATTGCCAGGGTCGTGTCGCGATCGAAACGGTAGGCGTCGTCAAGGTCGGGCACATGCTCGCTCGGCATGCTGAAGGCCGGAACTTGAAGGTCGCTGTCGATCCCGAAGGTTTGACGCACCGAGACCGTGATGTCGGGCATGCCGACCGGGGTCGGTGCCAATTCCGCTGGTTCTACGGTAGGCATTATTTTCGAGTGTCCTGATCGAGGGTAGGGAAGGTCAGCCTTGTCGCCCTATTGTTCAGCCGAAATAGCTGGCTTTCAAGGTGGCGTAGGCTTGGTTGATGATCTTGAGCTTCTCCTCGGCGGCCTTGTCGCCGCCATGAGCATCGGGATGGTGCATTTTAACGAGGGCCTTGTAGCGCGATTTGAGGCGCAGCGGGGTGAAGGGCGGGTCGATATCGAAAACCGCCAACGCCTGTTCGGTCGCGGAGGCCGCGCGCGCCGGCGCGTCGCCGCGGTCCCGGTTGCGGCCGCCGTTCGGGCGGGTGCCTGCCTCGCCGCTGGCGTAAAAGCCGAACGGGTCGCGCACCTGCGCCTGATAGGCCGGGCCGTGGCGCGCGCCGAGCTTCCAGCTCGGGCGCTGCCAAACCGTGTCGTGGCGGATCTCCCGTTCGATCTCGCTCTCGCTCATCCCGGCGTAATAGTTCCACGCGGCGTTGTATTCCCGCACGTGATCGATGCAAAACCAGTAATAGCGGTCGAGCTCGAGCCGCGAACGCGGCGCACGGTAATCCCCGCCGCACTCGCACCCGGGATGATCGCATAGCCGGGCGGGCGGTTCGGGTTCCGGCGCGAAAACCGGGTTGGTCGCAGGTCGCCGCATCATCGTCAGTATGGGAGGCGCGCTGCCGCGTGACAAGGATTCGCCACGTCGCACAACAGCAACCCTGCCCGGCGCGACTGCCGTGGAGTCACTCCAGCATCAACTTCATGCCGACATGACTCGCGGCAAAGCCGAGCCGCGTGTAAAACCGGTGGGCGTCGCCGCGCGAGTTGTCGCTGGTCAGCTCCATGAGACCGCAGCCTTTGGCGCGGGCGAGCGCGATGGCGTGGCGGATCAGCTCTTCACCGATGCCCTGGCTGCGGCACGGCGCGGCAACGCGCACCGACTCGATCAGCCCGCGCGTCATGCCCCGCCGCGACAGGCCGGGGATGATCGTCAGCTGCAGACAGCCGACCACGGCGCCGGCGCGCTCGGCGACGAGCTGAGCATTGCCGGGCTGCGCCTCAATCGCGTCGAAGGCTTGCCAATAGGCGGCGGGCAGCGGGTCGGCAGGCAGCTCACGGCCGCGCCCGAGCGGGTCGTCGGCGAGCAAGGCGACGATCGCCGGCACATCCGCGCGCCGCGCGGGGCGAATCGTGAAGTCCATTCCCCTCACCCGTTTCGCGCCGGCGATGCCGCCGCTCGCCACCCTCTCCCGCAATGCGGGAGAGCGAAGGGGCCCATCGCGCCGGCGACGGGAAGGGTGAGGGTATCGCGCCGGCTGCGCCAGACAAAAAACTGCCTGCCCGGAGGGAATCCGGGCAGGCAGCGGCAACCGTAACAACGAGAGGGTTCGGACAGGCTAGAAGTCCATCCCGCCCATCCCGCCGCCGGGCGGCATCGCCGGCGCGGCTTTCGGCTCGGGCCTCTCGGCGACCATCGCCTCGGTCGTGATCAAGAGCCCGGCGACCGACGCCGCGTCCTGCAGGGCGTGCCGCACGACCTTGGTGGGATCGATGATCCCGGCCTGGATCATGTCGGTGAACTCGCCCTTCTGCGCGTCGTAGCCGTAGCTGGTGGTCTTGCTTTCGAGCAATTTGCCGACGACGATCGAGCCGTCGGTGCCCGAATTCTCGGCGATCTGCCGCACCGGCGCCTGCAATGCCTTGCGGATGATCTCGATGCCGACCTTCTGGTCCGGATTGGCCGGGGTGAGCTTGTCGAGCGCGCGCGTGGCATAGAGCAGGGCCGCGCCGCCGCCGGCGACAACGCCCTCCTCGACCGCCGCACGGGTCGCGTGCATCGCGTCGTCGACCCGGTCCTTCTTTTCCTTGACCTCGATCTCGGTCGAACCGCCGACCCGGATCACCGCGACGCCGCCGGCCAATTTGGCCAGCCGCTCCTGCAGTTTCTCGCGGTCGTAGTCGGAGGTGGTCTCTTCGATCTGCTGGCGGATCTGGGTGCAGCGGCCTTCGATGTCGTCCTTCTTGCCGGCGCCGTCGATGATCGTCGTGTTTTCCTTCTCGACGCGCAGTTTCTTGGCCTGGCCGAGCATGTCCAGCGAGACGTTTTCGAGCTTGATGCCGAGATCCTCGCTGATCACCTGGCCGCCGGTGAGGATCGCGATGTCCTCGAGCATGGCCTTGCGGCGGTCGCCGAAGCCCGGCGCCTTGACCGCAGCCACCTTGAGCCCGCCGCGCAATTTGTTGACGACCAGCGTCGCCAACGCCTCGCCTTCGACGTCCTCGGCGATGATCAGCAGCGGCCGCCCGCTCTGCACCACCGATTCGAGCACCGGCAGCATCGCCTGCAGCCCGCTGAGCTTCTTCTCGTGAATGAGGATGTAGACGTTCTCGAGCTCGGCCAGCATCTTCTCGGCGTTGGTCACGAAATACGGCGACAGGTAGCCGCGGTCGAACTGCATGCCCTCGACCACGTCGAGCTCGGTTTCGAGGCTCTTCGCCTCCTCGACCGTGATCACGCCCTCGTTGCCGACCTTCTGCATCGCCTCGGCGATCTTGTCGCCGACCTCGCGCTCGCCGTTGGCGGCGATGGTGCCGACCTGGGCGATCTCCTCGTTGGTCGAGATCTTCTTCGACTGGGTCTTCAGCGAGCCGACCACCGCGTCGACGGCGAGGTCGATGCCGCGCTTCAGATCCATCGGGTTCATGCCGGCGGCAACCGCCTTGGCGCCTTCCCGCACGATCGACTGGGCCAAGAGGGTTGCCGTGGTGGTGCCGTCGCCAGCCTGGTCGTTGGTCTTCGAGGCGACCTCGCGCACCATCTGCGCGCCCATGTTCTCGAACTTGTCGGCGAGCTCAATCTCCTTGGCGACGGTAACGCCGTCCTTGGTGATGCGCGGCGCCCCGAACGATTTGTCGAGCACGACGTTGCGGCCCTTCGGGCCCAGCGTCACCTTGACCGCGTCGGCCAGAATATTGACGCCGCGCAGCATCCGCTCGCGCGCATCGCCGGAAAATTTTACGTCTTTAGCAGCCATGTTTCCGCGCTCCTCTAGGCGATGACGCCCATGATGTCGGATTCTTTCATGATGATCAGTTCTTCATTATCGATCTTGACTTCCGTACCCGACCATTTGCCGAACAGGACTCGATCGCCTTTCTTTACATCCATCGGCACCAACTTGCCGTCTTCGCCGCGCGCGCCGGGGCCGGCCGCGACCACCTCGCCCTCCATCGGCTTTTCCTTGGCCGTATCGGGGATGATAATGCCCCCCCTCGTCTTCTCTTCGCTTTCCACGCGCCGGATCAGCACGCGGTCATGTAATGGACGGAGTCCCATGAAAACCCTCCTCGCAAGCTCTGGCTCTACCCGGTAGCACTCTTGGCACAAGAGTGCTGCTGAGATAGTGGGGGGTGAAAATCTTGTCAAGCGCGCCGGGCCCTTGAACCCCAGGCGCGGCAGGACTTTGACAACATGATGGGGGCGGCGCACTCTCGGGCGCGTTATACTCGGCAGACTGCCAACGACGGGCCGCGACCATGCCGCGAAACATCGAATGGGAAATCCCGAGCGAGCTTCAGCCCAAGCCGGCGGATTGCGCGTTCGACCTCGACAACACGCTGGCCGGCGTTCTCGGGCTGCAGGCCACGATCCCCGAGGATGCGTTCACGGCGCAGACGCTGGGCACCGAGCGCGCTGGCAGCGGCGTCCTGATCCGGCGCGACGGGCTGGTGCTGACCATCGGCTACCTGATCACCGAGGCGGAATCGATCTGGCTCACCTCCAGCGTCGGCGGGGCGGTGCCGGGGCACCTGCTCGCCTATGACCAGGAGACCGGCTTCGGTCTCGTCCAGGCGCTCGGGCGGCTGGCGGTGTCGCCGATCGAGCTTGGCACCGGGGTGAGGGTCGGCGCCGGCGACCGCGCCATCATCGCCGCCGAGGGCGGGCGGCGCCATGCGATCGCGGCGACGGTCGTCGCCCGTCAGGAATTCGCCGGGCACTGGGAGTACCTGCTGGACCGCGCGATCTTCACGGCGCCGGCGCACCCGTTCTGGGGCGGCGCCGCGCTGATCTCGTCGGAAGGCATGCTGATCGGCATCGGCTCATTGCATGTACAGCATTCGAGCGGCCGCCAGTTGCGCCGCGATGTCAACATGGTCGTGCCGATCGACCTGCTGCCGGCGATTCTCGACGACATGCTGACCTATGGCCGGCCCAACCGCCCGCCGCGGCCGTGGCTCGGGCTCTACGCCGCCGAGGTCGAGGACGACAACGCCGTCGTTGTCGCCGGCATGTCGGAGCGCGGCCCGGCGATCAAAAGCGGGCTCAGGCCCGGCGACCGAATCGTCGCGGTGCGCGACGAGCCGGTATCGACCCTGGCTTCGTTCTGGCGCCGGGTATGGGCGAGCGGCCCGGCCGGCAGCGAGGTGGTGCTCCAGGTCGTGCGCGACAACGATGCGCGCACCGTGCGCATTGCCTCCACCGATCGCACCCGGATGATGAAGGCGCCGCGGCTTCACTAATCGGGCGGATCGCCGCGGCCGCACTCGCCGCCGCCAAAAAAGATGTAATTCTAAATAATTAACCACTAATTTCGCGGCAAAGCCCCGGGATTGCGGCTAGGGTCCGCGCGAAGCCGGCCGCTGCCTTCGCGCGCCGGCACGGTCCATCGCCATGCTGGGTGACGAGTCCGCACGCTCTGCCCCAAAACGGATCCTGATCGTCGAGGACAACGATCTCAATATGCGGTTGCTTAACGATGTGCTGGAGGCGCATGGTTACGCGATCCTGAAAGCCAGCCATGGCGAGGTTGCCCTCGACTTGGCCCGGCGCTGCCATCCCGATCTGATCCTGATGGACATCCAGCTTCCCGACATCTCGGGCCTCGAAGCGACAAGGCGGCTCAAGCACGACGCGGCGACGCGGGACATTCCGGTCATCGCCGTTACCGCCTTCGCCATGTCCGGCGACGAGCGCAGGACCCGCGACAGCGGCTGCGACGCCTATATCGCCAAGCCGATCATGTTGCGGGAGTTTCTGGCGATGGTCGAAAAATTCCTCGGAGGGCCGGTCGAATGCTAGCGATTTCTGCGACGTTTGGCCGCGCCGGCGGCAGGACGAGGCCATGAAGCTGTCGCGGGTTTCGCTGCTGATTGCGGCCGGCATCGTTGCGGTCGGCATCGCCCAGGCCTCGCGCGTCGTTGCCTACTACGACGCGGTTTACCCGAGCGATCCGGGCCTGCGCGACGCGCTGCGGACATGCGAGCTGCGCAACCCGACCTTCAACCAGTTCGATGCCGTGCAGCGCCAGGCCTGTTATCGGATCGAGCTCGGCACGCCGCATCCGCAGACGGCAGACGATTCGCCGGCGGCGACGACGGGCGCGGCGGCGGCCAATTTCGTCGACCTGTGGCGCGCGGCCGGCGAGGGTCACCTGCCGGCCAACGATGTCCGCTCGCACGAGCAGGACGCCCGTTACCTGAACCGTACCGGCGGGACGCTCACACAATAGCCGGCACCGCCGGCGGCCTTTGCGCGGCCGCAGCGGCGGAGTAGTTTTGCGCCTGTCGCGCACGCGATTCCTCGACCACAGGCGCCGGTCATGAAGCTCTATGGCTTTTTTCGCTCGTCCGCGGCATTTCGCGTGCGCATCGCCCTCAACCTCAAGCGGCTCGATTATCAGCAGGCCTTCATTCACCTGCGGCGCGGCGAGCAGGAACAGCCGGGCTATCGGGCGATCAACCCGCAGGGGCTGGTGCCGGCGCTGGAGACCGACGGGCTGACGCTGATCCAGTCGCTGCCGATCATCGAGTATCTCGATGAACGCTATCCCGACCCGCCGCTGCTGCCGGGCGACCCGGCCGGCCGCGCCCGGGTGCGCGGGCTCGCCGCGATCGTCGCCTGCGACATCCATCCCATCAACAATCTGCGCGTGCTGCGCTATCTGCACGGGCCGCTCGGCCACGACGAGGCGGCGCTCGCCCAGTGGTACAATCACTGGATCGATGCCGGGTTTGGCGCACTCGAACCGCTGCTCGCGGCAAGCCCGCATACCGGCGCATTTTGCCACGGTGATGCCCCCGGCCTTGCCGACATCGCCCTGGTGCCGCAGGTTGTCAACAGCGAACGCTATCGGCTCGATCTTGCACCCTTCCCGACGATCCGGCGGATTTACGAGACCTGTATGACGCTCGACGCTTTTGCCCAGGCGCATCCGCGCGCCCAGCCGGATTGCGAAGCATGACCGGCCGCACCGCGCGCCTCGCCGCGGCAGCGGCGATCGTTGTCGGGCTGGCGGGCTGCAATACGCCGCCGCCCAACCCGCCGCCAGGCGACTCTTCGAATCTGGACCTGATCGAAGAGACGATGCACGAGGTCGAAAAGAGCTACGTCGTTCCGGTCAAGCAACACCAGCTCGAAGTCGATGCGCTGAAGGGCATGCTGGAACGGCTCGACCCCCATTCCGACTATCTCAGCGAGACCGAGTATCGCGAATTGGTGGCGACGACGACCGGCCAGTTCGGCGGCGTCGGCATCGAGATCTCGGTCGAGGACGGGGTGCCGCAGGTGATCGCGGCGATCGAGGGGACTCCGGCATCGCGCGCCGGCATCGAGCCGGGCGACCGCATCATCAAGGCCGACGGGCGTCCGACCGTCGGCATGGACATCGAGGAGGTCGTCAAACGGCTGCGCGGCGCCCCCGGCACCCGCGTCGTGCTGACCATCGCCCGCGCCGACCGCGCGCCGTTCGAGGTGCCGATCGTGCGCGCGGTCATCCACGTCGCCTCGGCAAAATCAACGCTCGAGCCGGGGCGGATCGGCTATGTCCGGCTCACCACGTTCGACGACAACACCCCGGCCGAACTGCGGGCGGCGATGGCCGAGATGCGGCACGAGGCCGGCGGCCATTTCGCCGGGTTCATCCTCGACCTGCGCAACAACCCGGGCGGCCTGCTCGACGCGGCGATCGACGTTGCCAGCGATTTTCTCGATTCGGGCACGGTGGTCACGACCCGCGGACGCGACCCGGACGAAAATCGCATCTTCGCCGCGCCGGCCGATGGCGACCGCATCCGCGGCGTGCCGCTCGTGGTGTTGATCAACGGGGCCTCGGCCTCGGCCTCGGAAATCGTTGCCGGCGCGCTGCAGGACAATCACCGCGCGGTGGTGATGGGCACCCGCAGCTTCGGCAAGGGATCGGTGCAGAGCATCATCCCGGTCGACGACCAGGGCGCGCTGCGCATGACGACCGCGCTCTACTACACGCCGTCCGGGGCCTCGATCCAGGGCAGCGGGATCACGCCCGACATCACCGTACGGCTGCCCGAGAACGAAGAGGTCGCCAACGCGATTCTAACCCACGAGAGCGACCTGTTCGGCACCCTCAAGCCGACCGGCGCACTCGCCCCGACCAAGACCTCGCCGCCGCGTCCGACCGGACCAGGCGCCGAAGCCGACCGGCCGATCAACCCGAAACTGATCGGCACCGCCCAGGACGCGCAACTGACCGCGGCGGTCGACTACCTGCAGCATCACCGGCGGCCGCTGCGGCAGACCAGCCGGCGCTGACGCGGACAGAAGGGCTATATCGCCCGGGCGACCAGCGGCGCCAGGAATTCGCGCAGCACCGGCGACCATTTGGCGTGCTCCGGGCCGCTCGACGAATGGCCGAGGTCGCTGTCCAGTTCGAAATAGCGTGCGTCGACGCCGGCCGCCTTCAACGCCGCCATCACCGCCGGGGCGATCGCCGGCGGGAACAGCGCGTCGGTGCGGCACAGCACGTAGAGCACTTTGGCCTTGATCCGCGCGAAGTCCGGCCGGGTGTCGAAGCCGAGCAGGGCGCGGCGCAGAATGATCAGCGAATTGGCGTCCCATTTCGCCGCCCAGTCCGCGGCAGTTTCGCGGATCGCGGCCTCGCGTGCCGCCGGGTCGGGGTAGCGCGCCGCCAACGCCGCCTCGATGCCATAGCGCTTCAGCGTCTCGACGCGGATTTCGGTGAGCGCGGTCTTGGCGCCGCCCTTGCCGTAATAGCGCCCGTGATGCCACTCGGGGTCGCTGGCGAGGCGCGCGGTCACCTCGGCCAGCTGCCTTGCCGTATTGGCCGAGCCGTAAGGCGCCGTGTTGACCGGCACGATCGCGTCCATATGGTCGGGATAGGCGGTGGCCCACTGGAACGCCTGATAGCCGCCATAAGACGGGCCGGCAACGGCGACGAGGTGGCCGATCCCCAGCCATTCGATCAACGCCTTTTGCGCGGCGACGATGTCGCGGACCGTGATGTGCGGGAAATCGGGGCCATAGGGCTGGCCGGTCGCCGGGTTGGCGCTCGCGGCGTTGGTTGAGCCAAACGACGAGCCCAGCATGTTCGAGGCGACGACGAACAGTTTGTCGGTGTCGATCGCCTTGCCCGGCCCGATCAGCCCGTCCCAGGCTCCGGCCAGGTTGCCATTGGCGGGATTGCGCCCGGCCTGGTGATGGCTGCCGGTATAGCCGTGCGTGATCAGCACCGCGTTGCGGCCGTGGCGCTGCAGCCGTCCGTAGGTTTCATAGGCGATCGTCGCCTCCGGCATCACCGTGCCGTTGCCCAGGCGAAAATCGCGGATCGTGAAAAACTGGTCCTCGACCCGGCCGATATCGGCGCTCGCGACCGCAGACCCGTCACCCATCCCGCCCTCCTCGCCGATCCGGCCCGTTGCGCAGGCAATTCTGCCATGCGGGCACGCTGCCCGCCACCGCCCGCCTCCGGCCCTTCCGACGGCGGGCGGTTCGCGCTAAACCGATGGCGGATGGAGATGTTCCGCCTGATGCCCGGAGGGGTTATGCGCCGCGTTGCGCCGGCTTGGATGCTGCCGAGCCTTCTGCCGTTTCTGCTCGTCGCCGCCTGCACCGGCAGCGGCCCGGCGCCGTTGCCGACCGCGTCGGTGTCGGCGAGCTTTCCGCCGCATGGCCTCGCCGATACGATCGTGATCCAGACTGCCGACCGGCTGCCGCTGCGTCAGGCGGAATTGATCGCGCCCGATGGCACCGCCATCCCGTCTGAATCGATCGACGTTACCGACTCGCCGCGGATCACCGGCGTGCCGGGCCTGCCGGCGGAATTGTCGGGCGCCAGCCCCGCGGAGTTGATCCTGCCGAACCCGGTCGCCGCCCCGGCGTTGCGCAGCCAGGGCGAAACGCTGATCGTGGTGTCGCAGGCCTCGATCGTCTTGCCCGACCCGGTCGCCTATCGCCGCGACTGGCAGAAATACCGCATCCGCCTGCGCTTCGGGTCGGCGCCGGGCGCGGTCGAATGGCGCGAGATCGTTGCCCCCGCGCCGCCGGGGCCGTCGCCGCCGGCAGCGGGGTGAGGCTGCCTCAGGATTGGTTCAGACGTATTCGCCGGTTCCGGCCGCGGGCGTGCCGATCATCGCCAACACCTCGCGCCGGCTGGTGGGATCGGTGCGGAACACGCCGAGCATCCGGCTCGTCACCATGTTGACCCCGGATTTATGGACGCCGCGCGTGGTCATGCACTGGTGCGCCCCCTCGATGACCACGGCGACGCCCTTGGGCTGCAGCACCTCATCGATCGTGTTGGCCACCTGGGCGGTCATCTTTTCCTGAATCTGCAGGCGCTTGGCGTAAACCTCGACGAGCCGCGCCAGTTTCGAGATGCCGACGACGCGATTGTTCGGCAGATAGGCGATGTGCACCTTGCCGATGATCGGCGCGATGTGGTGCTCGCAATGCGATTCGAAGCGGATGTCCTTGAGGAGGACGATCTCGTCATAGCCGTCCATCTCCTCGAAGGTCCGCTGCAACAGCGCCACCGGGTCCTCTTCGTAGCCGCTGAAATATTCGCGGTAGGCGCGCACCACCCGGTCCGGGGTGCCGGCAAGCCCCTCGCGCGCGGGGTCGTCGCCGGCCCAGCGGATGAGGGTGCGCACCGCCTCCAGGGCTTCTTCGCGGCTCGGACGGGAGATCGGGTGCGACGGCTTGCGGCGGATCGCCGATGTGGCGGGAACGACGTTGGGGGAATTTGCAATCGACGGCATCAGGCTTTCTTTCTTGGCGGGGCGGCGGTCCGGCACGATGTCCGGCGCTGCGGCGCCCGCGGGGGGTATGGCAAATATCTGGGCGCGCTCAGTTGAGGCGTATCGGCTCCTGCGGGCTGTCGAGCGAAAAAGCAGGGACGCGCGCCAGAAAGCGCTCGCCATCCTGCGTCGACATCTCGTAGTCGCCGACCATGATCCCCGATGGCGTCGGCAACGGGCAGGAGCTGGTGTATTCGAAGCTTTCGCCGGGTCCCAGCACCGGCTGCTCGCCAACGACGCCCGGCCCGCGCACCTCCTGAAGCCGCCCCGAGCTGTCGGTGATGCGCCAGTGCCGGTTGCGCAATTGGACCGTCTCGCTGCCGCCGTTCTCGATGCGGACGTGATAGGCCCAGACGTAATGATTGTCGGCCGGCGAGGAATGCTGTTCGAGATAGAACGGCCGGACCGTGATCGTGATCGCGCGGGTCGTTTCCGAATACATCTGCTCGCCTTCTCCGCAGATTGCGGCGGCCCGGCACGCGGGACCGCCCGGAATGGTCGGCGCGGCACAATGTCGGCCGCGCCGCGGAATGCGTCAAGGCCGCCTTCCGCGGGGTCGGGCCGCCGGCGTCAGCCGCCCGAACCCGGCGCCAGCAAGCCGAGCAGCCGCTCGTCGGGCAGCCGCGCGCCGTCCCGGCGGATGGTCTGGATGCAGACATGGTCGGCACCGGCGTCCCAGTGCGCCTGGATGCGCCTGCGGATCGCGGCTTCATCGCCCCAGGCGACGTTGGCATCGACAAACCGGTCGGAGCCGCCGCCCGCCATGTCGGCGTCGCCGAAGCCGAGCCGGCGCCAATTGTTGGCGTAATTGTCGAGCCGCAGATAGGGCGTCAGCGCCTGCCGCGCTGCGGCGCGCGCCGCCGCGGGGTCGGTTTCGAGCAATACCCAGACCTCGGGGCACAGCAATTTGCCCGGCCCGATGATCCGCCGCGCCTCCTCGGTGTGCTCGGGCGGAACATTATAGGGATGCGCGCCATCGGCCATTTCGGCCGACAGGGCGAGCATGCGCGGGCCGAGCGCCGCGAGGATCGTCAGCGGTTTTTCCGGCGGCGCCGGTGCGGCATAGGTGGCCGCATTCATCGCCTCGAGATAGGCCCGCATCGTCGCGATCGGGCGGCCGTAGTTGTGGCCGCGCAGCCCTTCGACGGAGGGTGCATGGGAGACGCCGATGCCGAGCAGGAAGCGGCCGCCCGATTGCTCGGCCAGGGCGCGCTGGCCGTTGGCCATTGCCATCGGGTCGCGGGCGTAGATGTTGGCGATGCCCGGCGCCACGATCAGCCTTGCCGTATTGGCGAGCAGCCACGACGAGTGCACCAGCACGTTGCGCCCGCGGCTTTCCGGCAGCCACAGCGCGGCATAGCCCCAGGCCTCGACCCGCCGCGCAAAGGCGGCGCCGTCGGCCGCGCTCATCGCGTCCATCGCGTTCCACACGCCCAGCCGTCCCAGCTTCATCGCCGATCCCTCCGCAGGCCGCAAACCCCGCTTTAGCGCGGGTGCGGGGGCATCTTAGGACCGGTTCGGCCGCCGCGGTATCGGTTCTCTCGGCTCGATGCAGGGCACCACCGGACAGCGGACCGATTGCCGCAGCGCCGTCCCGGGGCGCGGCGCCGCCGCTGATCCGCTATTGTTCGACCCGGCGCGGGCGCGTATCAACCCTCACCCATGCCGGTCCTGTTTCTCATCGTCTTCATCGACCTGGTCGGCTTCGGCCTTGTCATCCCGCTATTGCCCTTTTACGCGGAGCGTTACGGCGCCACGCCGGAAGAGGTGACGATCCTCGTCGCGGTGTATTCGCTGGTGTCGATGGTGACGGCGCCGGTATGGGGGCGGTTGTCGGACCGGGTGGGCAGAAGGCCCGTGCTGATGGCCAGCATGATCGCGGCGGCCTGCGCCTATACCTGGCTCGGCTTCGCCTCGGCGCTGTGGATGCTCTATGCCGCGCGGGCGCTGGCCGGCGCCTGCGCCGGCAACATCGCCGCCGCGCAGGCCTATATCGCCGATGTGACCACCCCGGAAAACCGTGCCCGCGGCATGGGGATGATCGGCGCCGCCTTCGGCCTTGGCTTCATCATCGGGCCGGCGCTCGGCGGCGTCGTCGCCGGCAACAACCTCGCGACCGCCGACCTGCGGACGCCTGGATTGATCGCGGCGGGATTGTCGATGCTGGCGTTTCTCGGCGTCGTCGCGGTATTGCGGGAGAGCTTGAAGCCGGAGGCGCGGGCGAATGCCGCGCGCAGCCGCGTCGCGGCGATCCGCGAAGCCCTGACGCGCCCCGAACTGTCGCGGCTGCTGCTGGTCCTGTTCCTGGTGATCCTCGCCTTCGCCGGGATGGAGGCGACTTTTGCCTTGTGGGCGATGCGTCAATTCGCATGGGGCCCGGCAAAGGTCGGCTATATTTTCACCTATGTCGGATTGTTGTCGGCGATCATGCAGGGCGGATTGATCGGCAGGCTGACCAGCCGGTTCGGCGAGGAGCGGCTGATGCAGGGCGGCCTCGCCCTGATCGCGGTCGGGCTTTTCGTGCTGCCGGAATCGCGCGCGCTGGCGCCGCTGATCGTGTCGATGACCTTCCTGGCGCTCGGCATGGGCGCAATGCAGCCGTCGCTGAACAGCCTGATCTCGCGCCGTGCCGGGCTCGAACGCCAGGGCGAAATATTGGGCGTCGCGCAATCGGTCGGCAGTCTTTCGCGGGTGATCGGCCCGGCCATCGCCGGGGTGCTGTTTGCCGGGCTCGGGCGCGCCTCTCCGTTCTGGTGGGGCGTTCTGCTGGTGGTCGCGGCGCTGGCTGTCGGCCGGCGCCTGCCGCGCGCGGTTCCGGGGGATCCATGAGCCCCTATGGGAGCATGCCGCCGCCGATCATGGCCGGGCCCAAGGGGCGGCTGATCGACGGGCTGCGCGCGTTGAAGGAGCTGGCGCCCTATCTGTGGCCGCGCCAGTCTTTCGAATTGCGGGCGCGGGTGGCCGCGGCGATGGTCCTGCTGGTCGCCGGCCGCCTCGTCAATATCGGCGTTCCGTTCCTCTACAAGCGGGCGGTGGATGCGCTCGGCGGCAAGGCGGCGGCGATCGTCGTCGTGCCGGTCATGGTGATCGTCGCCTACGGCGTCGCCCGGGTCCTGGCGCAGGCCTTCAACGAAGGGCGCAACGCGGTCTTCGCCAAGGTCGAGCAGCTCGCCGTGCGCCGGCTCGCCCTGGCGGCGTTTCGCCACCTGCATTCGCTGTCGTTGCGCTTTCATCTCGAACGGCGCACCGGCGGCCTGGCGCGGGCGGTCGAGCGCGGCACCCAGGCGATCGACTTCCTGCTGTCGTTCATCCTGTTCAATGTGTTGCCGACGCTGATCGAGATTGTTGTCGTCTGCGCCATCTTGTGGCGCCTGTTCGACTGGACGTTTGCCACGATCACGCTGTCGACGATCGTTTTCTACATCGCCTTTACCTTTGCGATCACCGATTGGCGGGTCCGCTTTCGCCGCGAGATGAACGAGCGCGACAGCGAGGCGAACGCGAAATCGGTCGATGCGCTGCTCAATTTCGAGACGGTCAAGTATTTCGCCAACGAGGCGCACGAGGCCGCGCGCTACGACCGCTCGCTTCATGCCTATCAGCGGGCCGCGGTGAAGAGCGCGACGACGCTGGCGCTGTTGAACGTCGGCCAGGGCGCGATCATCGCGGCCGGGTTGATCGGGGTCATGATCCGGGCCGGCGCGGGGGTCGCCTCCGGGCACATGACGGTCGGCGATTTCGTCATGGTCAACGCCTACCTGGTCCAGCTCTACACGCCGCTCAACTTCCTCGGCATGGTCTATCGCAACATCAAGCAGTCGCTGACCGATCTCGAACAGCTGGTGAACCTGCTGGAGATCAAGGCCGAGATCGTCGATCGCCCGGGCGCGCCGCCGCTCGCCGTGCCGCGCGGGTCGGTCGCCTTCCGCCGCGTCGATTTCCGCTACGACCCGCGCCGGCCGATCCTGCGGCAGGTCGATTTCCGCATCGCGCCGGGGGCGACCGTCGCCATCGTCGGCCCCAGCGGCGCCGGCAAATCGACGATCGCGCGGCTGATGTTCCGCTTTTACGATCTCGATGCCGGCGCGATCGAGATCGACGGCCAGGACATCCGCGAGGTGACGCAGGACAGCCTCAGGCGGGCGATCGGCGTGGTGCCGCAGGATACCGTGCTGTTCAACGACTCGATCTTCTACAACATCGCCTACGGCCGACCCGGCGCCAGCCGCGCCGAGATCGAAGAGGCGGCGCGGCACGCCCATATCCACGAGTTCATCACCGCCTTGCCAGACGGCTACGACACGCTGGTCGGCGAGCGCGGCCTCAAATTGTCGGGCGGCGAAAAGCAGCGCGTCGCGATCGCCCGGGTCATTCTCAAGGACCCGCGGATCCTGGTCTTCGACGAAGCCACCTCGGCCCTCGATACCCGAACCGAACGCGAAATCCAGGCGAGCCTCGCCGAGGTCGCGACCGACCGCACGACGCTGATTATCGCCCATCGCCTGTCCACCGTCGTCGATGCCGACGAAATCCTCGTGCTTGACCACGGCCGTATCGTCGAGCGCGGCGACCATCACGCCCTGCTCGCCGAAGGCGGCATCTATGCGGCGATGTGGGCGCAGCAGCAGGAGGCGGCGCGCCGCGAGGCGGAGCTGGTGTCGGAGTGAGACCCGGACCGCGGCGCGGATTTGCCGTCTCATCCTTGGAGACGACCGCTTCGCGATCTCCGCAGGATCAGGTCATTGTTTGATGCCGCTAGTGTTTGATCCATTGATCAAAATTGCTCATCGTGAGGAGCGGGCGCAGCCCGCGTCTCGAAGGGCGCAATCATGGCCGCGGTGCGGTGCCCCGGAATGACGCGAGATTGACGGACACTGTTGCCGACCTCGCCGCCGCCCTGCGGGCGGGCGACCGGCGGGCGCTTGCCCGTGCGGTCACGCTGGTCGAATCGACCCGGCCCGATCACCGCGACGCGGCCGAGGCCCTGCTCGCCGCCATCCTGCCGCTGACCGGCGGGGCCACGCGCATCGGCATTTCCGGCCCGCCGGGCGCCGGCAAATCGACCTTCATCGAGCGCTTCGGGCTCGACGGCGTCGCCGGTGGGCGGCGCCTCGCCGTGCTCGCGGTCGATCCCGGCTCGAAGCGTGGCGGCGGCGCGATCCTCGGCGACAAGACGCGGATGGGCGAATTGGCGCGCCACCCGGCGGCCTTCATCCGGCCATCCTCGGCCGGGCCGCAAACGGGCGGCGTCGCGCGCCGCACCCGCGAGGCGATCCTGGTCTGCGAGGCGGCCGGGTTCGACACGGTGATCGTCGAGACCGTGGGCGCCGGCCAGGCCGAGACCACGGTCGCCGACATGGTCGACATGTTCGTGCTGATCCTGCCGCCCGCCGCGGGCGACGAGTTGCAGGGGTTGAAGCGCGGCATCATCGAACTGGCGGACCTGATCCTCGTCAACAAGGCCGATGGGGCGCTTGCCCCCCATGCCCGCGAGACCGCCGCCGAATACGCCAATGCGATGCGGCTGATGCCGTCCTCGGTGCCGGGCTGGGAGGTGGCGGTGCGGGCGATCTCCGCGCGTGAAGGCACCGGCGTCGCCGAGATCTGGGACGAGGTGGCGCGGTTTCGTGCCGTGCTCGAAGCCGGCGGGCTATGGGCGGAGCGGCGCGCGGCGCAAGCCAAGGCCGCGCTGTGGGCCGAGCTCGGCGATGGCCTTGTCGCGCGGTTTCGCAGCCATCCGGCGGTCGCCGCCAGGCTCGGCGACAGCGAGCGCGCGGTCGTTGCCGGCGCTTGCACGGTGACCGCAGCAGCGCGCCAATTGCTGGACCTGTTCTCAGGCGGGTGAACACGTTGTTCGGAACATCGCCGAGTGCCGTCGCCATGCGGGAGGTGCGCCGTTCTTCGCTCGGCCGGCGCCGCCGAACCTGGCTGGCGGGCGTGCTGGCCCTCGCCCTGGGGCTGAGCGGTTTGGGCCCGGTTCCGGCTGTCGCCTTCGACCTGTTCGCGCAACACACGGTCGATGTGCAGTTCGTCACCCAGGACGGCAAGCCGATGGCCGACGCCCAGGTCGAGGTGTTCGCACCCGGCGATCCCAATCGACCGGTCGCGACCGGTCGCACCGACAAGGACGGCAAGTTTCATTTCGCTGCCGACCGCGACGGGTTCTGGACCGCGGAGGCGAGCAACGGCACCGAAGTCGCGCGGGCGACGGTCCGCGTCGGCAACAACCCGAACCAGCCTCACCCGCGCCTGCCGCCGGCAGTGATTTTCGGCTGCCTCGGCCTCTTGCTGGTGATCGCCGCGTGGTACCGGTTTCTGCGCGGCCGCAACCGCCGCCGCTGACCGCGATCAGCCGAGATCGATCAGCGTGTGGATCAGGTCGGCCGGCCACACCAGGCTGGTCGGCGCGCTCGCCAAGGCGGCGCCGAATGTCGGGTCGATGCCGTCGGCGGGCAGGTCGAACGCCATGTGGTGGCTGAAATGCGCCAGTATTCCGGCGACGTAGAGGGCGGCGAGCCAGCGCCACGCATGCTGGCGCCGCCGCAGCGGCAGCGGCGCCGCGGCAAACGAGAAGATGCGGCGGCCGAGCTTCGGCAGTCCCGGTGGACCGATCATGGCGTCACCCAGCGAGCAATCCCGGTCTTGGACAAGGTACGTCTCCCTCCGGCCCGCCATCCCCGGCGCCCGCATCGTGCGAACGCAACCCGCGGTGGCGGATGATATTATTGCCCCCAGCCCCTGTCAGCCGCGTCAAAGGACGTAACGGAAGTCAGGCGTGCGCCGGCGCCGGGCGCTGCCAGCCGAGCCAATCGCATATCGCCTGCCCCATCACGAGGTCGAGGTCGCGGCCTTTCAGCCACGGCAACTCCTCGGTGAACATCGTCACGCATTGGCGATAGCTGCACGGCATGCGGGTGATGTCGGTGCCCCAGAAGCAGCGCTGCGGGCCGAACGCGTCAAAAATCTGCCGGATGTATTTGTGGATGTTCGTGTACGGGTAGGGCTGGCTCGAATAGCTCGGCGCGCCCGACAATTTGACCGCGACGTTGGGCAATTTGGCCAAGGCCAGCATCTCGCCGAGATTGGCGAAGGCCGCATCGTCGGTGCCGGCGCCGCCGCCACCGCCGCGCCCGTGATGGTCGATGTGCAATTTGAGGCCCGGGTGCCGCTCGGCGATGTTGCCGAGCGCGGCCATATGGCCGCCGGCGAGCAGTCCGACCGGGTAGCCCTGTTTCTCGCAGGCGGCCCAGAACCAGTCGAGCGAGCCGTCGGTCCACCAGCTTGCCTGATGCGGCTGGTTGAAGGTGAAGCGGAAGCCGAGCATGCCCGGCCGCGACCTCCAGTTGCGGACGATCTCTTCCCTGTTCGGCGCCTGCAGGTCGAAATGGCCGAGGATGCAGAATTTGTCGGGGTGCGCCGCGACCGCCGCGACCGCGAGCACGTTGACCGCCTCGCCGAGGGTCGAGGGCGGATGGATCACCGCCGCGTCGACCCCGGCCGATTTCATTTCGGCGAGCGCATCGTCCACCGAATAGGTCGGGATCTGACGATGATGCGCCGACATCCTGGCGTTTTCCCAGATGTGGATTTGCGAGTCGACGATCAGCATCGCATCTCTCCCGGGGCCGTTTGCGGCAGGCTAGCCCGGAACGTGCCGAACCGAAAGCCGCGAAACAGGCATCGGCTTTCATGCTACATCGCTATCGCGGCGATAGGATTCCGGTATTTTGAATATCGCCGTGCCGTGCCTACCTTGGCGTTGCGTAACAGGAGCACCGCATCATGCAATTCGGCCTTTTCGGCAGTGCCCAGGCGAAGCGCCCCGAGCCGGGCGACGTGTTGACCGACTCGAGCCAGGGCTTTCACGAGTGGATCGCCAACAATGTCGAGGCCGAGGCGCTGGGCTACAAAAGCACGTTTGTCGTCGAGCATCATTTCACCGGTTTCGGGCAGGTTTCGGCGAGCCTCAACCTGTTGACCTGGCTTGGCGCCCGCACCCGGTCGCTGCGCCTCGGCACCGCCGTGCTGGTATTGCCGTGGCACAACCCGGTGCTATTGGCCGAGCAGGCCGCGACGCTCGATCTGCTGTCAGGCGGGCGGCTCGATTTCGGTGTCGGCAAGGGGTACCGCTGGAACGAGTTTTCCGGCTTTGCCATGCCGATGGAGGAGGCCGACTCACGCTTTGACGAGGCGATGGCGGTGATCACCAGCGCCTTTGTCGAGGACAAGCCGTTCTCGCATCGCGGCAAATACTGGAGCTACGACAACATCGTCGTCGAGCCGCCCTCGGCGCAGCGCCCGCACCCGCCGTTCTGGATGGGCGCCGGCAGCGAGCGCTCGGTGCGCCAGGTCGCCGAGCGCGGCTACAATCTGCTGCTCGGCCAGTACGACATGCCGGAGGACGTGCTGCGCCATGTCGCCCAGTTCAAGCGCGACATCGAGGCGCGCGGCCGCCGCTTCGACCCGCTGCAGGTGGGGGTCGCCCGCGCCGTGCATTTCGCCGACACCAAGGACGACCTCGACCGGGCGCTGGAACGCCGCTACCAGGGCCACCTCAGGGTCAACCGTCTCGCCATCCGCCCCGGCGACGACCGCGAGCGCTTCGTGCACAGCGCGGCGGAAACCCGCCATCTGTGCAACGAAACCGCGATTTTCGGCACGCCCGAGCAGATCGCCGCCAAGATCGCGGCCCTGCGCGCCGGCGGCGTCGAATACGTATTGATCAATTTCGGCGGCTCGATCGCCAACATCCGCCGCTTCGCCCGCGAGATCATGCCGCATTTCAGCGACGCGCCGAGAACGGCGGACGCGGCGGAATAAGGCGCGGAGGGTTTGGCGAAAGCCGCCGCGCGCGCTAGGCTCTCCCGCAGAGCCTTCGGATGGGAGAGAGCGATGGCGAAAGCCTATTGGGTGGCGACCTACCGGTCGGTTTCGGATCCCGAGGCCCTGGCCGGCTATGCCAAGCTCGCCGGGCCGGCGATCCAGGCGGCGGGCGGCCGGTTCCTCGCCCGCGGCACCGCGGCGAAGGCCTACGAGGCGGGGCTGCTGCAGCGCACCGTGATCATCGAATTCGACAGCGTCGCCAAGGCCGAAGCCGCCCATGACAGCCCCGGCTATCAGGAGGCGCTGCGGGTGCTAGGCAAGGGCGCAGACCGCGATATGCGGATCGTCGAAGGGGTGTAGTTTTTGTCATCCCGGCCGAGGCCGGGACCCACGGTTGCAAACGCACGAGCGGCTGACCGGCGCGCCCCGCCTGCGCCGGGGTGACGACCTGATTGAGGAGAATTCCATGCCCCGCTTAGGCTTTGGTGCGTTTCTCGCCCCCCATCATCCGGTCGGCGAGAACCCGATGCTGCAGTTCCGCCGCGACCTCGACCTCGTCGAACTGCTCGACAAGCTCGGCTACGACGAGTTCTGGTGCGGCGAGCACCATTCGAGCGGCTGGGAGATGATCGGCTCGCCCGAGATGTTCCTCGCCGCGGCGGGCGAGCGCTCGCAGCGGATCAAGCTCGCCACCGGGGTCGTGTCGCTGCCCTATCACCATCCGTTCAACGTCGCGCAGCGCATGGTGCAGCTCGACTGGATGACCGGCGGCCGGGCGATCTTCGGCTCCGGTCCCGGCGCGCTCGCCTCCGACGCGCACAGCCTCGGCATCGACCCGATGGTGCAGCGCGACCGCCAGGACGAGGCGATCGGCGTCATCCGCCGCCTGATGCGGGGCGAGCGGGTCACCGCGAAAAGCGATTGGTTCACGCTGCAGGACGCGGCGTTGCAATTACTGCCGCTGCAGGAGGACATGCCGTTTGCCGTGGCCTCGCAGATCAGCCCCTCGGGCATGACGCTCGCCGGCAAGCACGGCTGCGGCGTCATCTCGATCGGGTCGCTGGCCGAGGAAGGGCTCAACGCATTGCCGACCCAATGGGGCTTTGCCGAAGCCGCGGCGCTGAAGCACGGCCAGACCGTCAGCCGCAAGGATTGGCGCGTCTTGCTGTCGTGGCACATCGCCGAGACCCGCGAGCAGGCGATCGCCGAGGCCCGCCACGGATTGCTGCGCCACCATAACGAATACATCGTCGGCACCTTGCAGCGGCCGGGCGCGACACCGTTCAAGGACCCCGACGAAGCGATCGAGAAGACCGGCTTCGGCCCTGGCGCCGCCGCGACGATCGGCACCCCGGACGACCTCGTGGCCCGGCTCAAGCAGGTGTTCGAGATGAGCGGCGGCTTCGGCACCGTCGTCGGCTTCGTCCACGACTGGGCCAACCCCGAGAATACCTTTCGCAGCTGGGACATGGTGGCCCGCTACGTGATCCCCGAGATCAACGGCTACCTTGCGAAACTGCGCGAATCGCGTGAGTTCGTCGCCACCAACCGCGGCGTCTTCGACCGCGCCAAGGAGGCGATCATGGCCAAGATCACCGAAAACGAGGCCGCCCGCGCCGCGCTCGCGGTGACCAGGGGGTCGCGGCTCGGCGATGTCGCCTCGGCCAGCAACGCGATCGATTTCAGCAAGGTCCGCGACGCGGCGAAGTAAGCCGGCAGGGAAGGGTCGGGCGCGCCGGGCCGAAGCCGGGTTAACTTCGGCCTGGCGAAGCACTACGATACGGTTTTGCCGTCGCCCGCAGGGAGGACCTATGCCCGCACGCACCGGTCAGCAATATGTCGAGGGCTTGAGGGCGCAGGAGCGCGAAATCTGGCTCGGCGGCGAGCGGGTCCGCGATGTGACGACGCATCCGGGGCTCACCGGCGGGGTGCGCGCGATCGCCCGGCTCTACGACATGCAGCACGACGCCAAGCTCAAAAAGGTGATGACCTACAAGTCACCGTCGAGCGGCGACAAGGTCGGGCGCTCGTTCTCGAACCCGAAAACCCGCGACGAACTCGAAACCCGCACCCAGATGATGCTGAACTGGGCGCGCGCCAGCTGCGGCATGATGGGCCGCTCGCCCGATTTCATGAACGTAACCTTTGCCGCCTGGGGCGCGGCGGCGGATTTCTTCGGCGAGAAGCGGCCCGAATTCGGCGACAACATGCGCCGCTATGTCGAGTATCTGCGCGAGAACGACATCGTCCTGACCCACGCGCTGATCAATCTGCAGAAGAGCCGCAACGTCTCCGGCATGTTCAACCTCGAAGAGGGCACCGCGCTGCAGGTGATCCGCGAGACCTCGGCCGGCATCGTCGTGCGCGGCGCCCGCATCCTGGCGACCTTGGGGCCGCTGGCCGACGAGATCGCGGTGTATTCGCCGCGCCTTGCCCGGCACAGCGAGGACCACAGCCCGTTCGCGGTCAGCTTCTCGATCCCGTGCGGCACCAAGGGGCTCAAATTCCTCTGCCGCGACAGCTTCGACCTCGGCCGCTCGCATTTCGACCAGCCGCTCGGCTCGCGCTTCGAAGAGATGGACTGCATCGTGTTTTTTGATGACGTGCTGGTGCCGTGGGAGCGGGTGTTTCTGCTCTACGACGTCAACCGCCTCAACGCGGTGCCGCACGTCACCCACTCGACCGCCCATTCGGCGCATCAGGGCGCGGCGAAAAACCTCGCCAAATGCGAATTCGTGCTCGGCCTCGCGCTGCTGATGACCCAGGCGCTCGGCAACGCCCATCTGCCGCACACCGAGGAACGCATCGGCGAGTTGATGCTGACCACCGAACTCACCCGCGCCTGCATGCGCGCCGCCGAGGCCGATGCCGAACTGGACCAGTGGGGCGTCATGTGCCCGGCGATCCTGCCCGCCGAAAGCACCCGCAACCTGTTCATGACCGCCTATCCGCGGATGATCGAGATTTTGCAATTGCTTGGCTCGTCGAGCTTTCTGCTGACCCCGAGCGAGAAGGATTTTTCGGGGCCGCTGGCGCCGCAGATCGAGCAGTACCTCGCCACCGACTCGATCGCCGCGAAAGAGCGGGTCAAACTGTTCCGCCTCGCCTGGGATGTCGCCGGCAACGCCTTCGGCAGCCGCCAGGTATTGTACGAGCGGTTTTTCGCCAGCGACCCGCTGACCCGCGCCCGCGCGCTCGCCGCGGTCTACCCGAAAGGGCCGGTCATGGAGCGGGTATCGGAGTTTTTGGGCCGCAGCGACGAAGAGTGGTAGAGTTGTCGGCAGCCATCGCCGTCATTCCGGCGACAGCCGGAACCCATGCTCGATAGGGACCCCGGCTTTCGCCGGGGTGACAATTACGTCGGGGAGAAGCCGATGCCGAAGCGTCCGATGTATCTGCAGCACGTCAATCTTTACGTGCGCAACGCCGAGCGGTCGAAAGAGTGGTACGAGGAGCTGCTGGGCCTGCACACCTATGAATACCGGCCGGGCTGGGCCGCGTTCATGTCGGCCGACGAGGAGCAGTCGCACGAGGTCGCGCTGATGCAATTGGGCGACGACGCGCCGTTGCAGGCGCGCGGCCAGGTCGGGCTCAACCACATGGCGTGGCGGCTCGAATCGCTCGACGACCTGAAGGAGTTCTATCACCGGATCAAGCAAAAGGGGGTGCCGATCGAGCGCATCGCCGACCATGGCATCTCGCTCGGCATCTATCTGCGCGATCCGGACGGCAACGGCGTCGAAGTGTTTTACGAGATGCCGCGTGCCGAATGGCCGGTCGATTACCACGTCTTCACCCGCGAGAAGACCGGCAGCGGCCGCTTCCCCGGTCCGTGGGACGCGGAAATCCGCCGCGACGGCCCGCCGATCGCCCAGCCCGCGGCGGCGGAGTAGCCCCTCACCTTTTCGTCATTGCGAGCGCAGCGAAGCAATCTCGTCGGGATTGCTTCGTCACTGCGTTCCTCGCAATGACGTCTCAGTCTGCCCCGGCGAAAGCCGGGGGTGCCGAGCGGCGATCCCCGGAACCGCCCGCACGGGCGGGCTGTCCGGGGAGTGAGGCGGATGAGGGGAAATGCGCACATACAAAATCGCGGCGATGGGCGGCGACGGCATCGGCCCGGAGGTGGTCGATGCCGGGGTCGAGGCCCTGCGTGTCTGCGCCGAGCGCGACGGCGGGTTCGCGCTCGATTTTGAGAACTTCGACTGGGGCTCGGATTATTACCGCAAGCACGGCGTGATGATGCCGGCGGGCGGCGCCGAGCTTCTGCGCGGCTGCGACGCGATCCTGTTCGGCGCGGTCGGCGCCCCCGACATCCCCGACCATATCACCCTGTGGGGGCTGCGGCTCGAAATCTGCCAGGGCCTCGACCAGTACGCCAATGTGCGGCCGACCCGCATCCTGCCGGGCATCACCAGCCCGCTGCGCCATGTCTCCGGCCCGGAGCTCGACTGGGTCATCGTGCGCGAGAATTCGGAAGGCGAATATGCCGGGGTCGGCGGTCGCGTGCATCGCGGCATGGCGTCCGAGGTCGCCACCGACGTGTCGATGATGACCCGGCACGGGGTCGAGCGGATCATGCGCTTTGCCTTTGCACTGGCCCGCTCGCGTCCGCGCAAATTGCTGACCGTGGTCACCAAGTCCAACGCCCAGCGCCACGCGATGGTGATGTGGGACGAGATCGCCGTCGAAACCGCGCGCGAATTTCCCGACGTGACCTGGGACAAGATGCTGGTCGATGCGATGACGATGCGGATGGTGATGAAGCCGCAATCGATCGACACGATCGTCGCGACCAACCTGCACGCCGACATCCTGTCGGACCTCGCCGCCGCGCTTGCCGGCTCGATCGGCATCGCGCCGACCGCCAACCTCAACCCCGAACGCACCGCACCGTCGATGTTCGAGCCGATCCACGGCTCGGCCTTCGACATCGCCGGCAAGGGCATCGCCAACCCGGTCGGCACGTTCTGGACCGGCGTGATGCTGCTCGATCATCTCGGCGAAAAACCTGCGGCGGCGCGGCTGATGCGCGCGATCGAGCGGGTCACCGCCGATCCGGCACTGCACACCCCCGATCTCGGCGGCCGGGCGACGACGAAAGAGGTGACCGCGGCAGTGTGCGAGGCGCTGCGCCGCGCCAACGACTGAAGCGTTTCCCCATTTTCTCGGTTCCCCGGCTTGTCCCGGGGGCCCACGTCTTTATAGGTTGCCGCCAGAACGGAAGACGTGGATGGCCGGGACAAGCCCGGCCAAGGTGAATTGAAGGGAGAGAAGCCTTGGCACAAACAACTCCGGTCTCGCCGACCGGCCATTTCACGCCGCGCAACGATTGGCTGGCGTCGCGGCGCGAGGAGATTATCGAGCCGAATCTGCCGATCGTCGATCCGCACCACCACCTGGTCGACCGGCCCGAGACCGGCCGCTACCTGCTGCCCGAATTGCTCGCCGACACCAATAGCGGGCACAACATCGTCGCCACGGTTTATCTCGAATGGCTGTCGATGTACCGCGCCGCCGGCCCGGCCGAACTGCGCCCGGTCGGCGAGGTCGAGTTCGCCAATGGCGTCGCGGCGATGGCGGCGAGCGGCACGTTCGGCAAGACCCGCGTGTGCGCCGGCATCGTCGGCACCGCCGATCTGCTGCTCGGTGCCGCGGTCGAGAAGGTATTGGAGGCCGAGATCGCGGCCGGCGGCGGGCGGTTTCGCGGCATCCGCTTCATCACCGCGACGCATCCGCAGCAGGCCGAATGGGGGTCGCCGGTGTTGCGCCCGGCGGGCATGCTGATGGACCGGCGCGTGCGCGAGGGGTTTGCCAAGCTGGCGCCGCTTGGCCTTTGCTTCGATGCGTGGATGTACCACACCCAGCTCGGCGAACTCCTCAACCTGGCGCGCGCGTTTCCCGACACGCCGATCGTGCTCGACCATGTCGGCGGCGCGATCGGCCTCGGCCCTTACGCCGGCAAGCGCGACGCGGTGTTCGCCGAATGGAGCGGGCGCATCAAGGAACTGGCGGCGTGCCCCAATGTCCACATCAAGCTCGGCGGGCTCGGCATGCGCATGTTCGGGTTCGATGTCCACGAGCAGCCGGAGCCGCCAAGCTCGGAGACGCTCGCCCGGCTGTGGCGGCCCTATATCGAAACCTGCATCGCCGCGTTCGGGGCCGAGCGCGCGATGTTCGAAAGCAATTTCCCGGTCGATAAGGGCAGCGGCAGCTATCACGTGTTCTGGAATGCGTTCAAGCGCCTCGCCGCGGGCTGCTCGGCGGCCGAGAAGACGGCGCTGTTTTCCGGCACCGCCAGCCGGTTCTACCGACTCGCCGGCTGAGCGGCGGTGGCGCGCGGCGCGACCGGCAAGGCTTTGGCGGACGACGGCTTCAGCGTCGCCGGGTCGATGCCCAGCGCCTTCGCGGTGTCGGCGATGCGCTGGCGCAGCAGCTTCATCCAGGCGGCGTCGGCAGGGGAGTCGGCTTCGAGATCGACCCAGCTCTGCAATGCCGCCTTGGGGTTGCCCTGCTGGTATTGGTAGAGCGCCAGGTAATAGCGCGAGCGCGGCGCGGTCTCGGGGCTGCTGAGCGCGGCTTCAAACGCCTGTCTGGCGTCTGGCGTGACCGTGCCGCCGGCGGCCAGCACCTGCGCTTCGCCCCAATCGCCGACGAGGTCGGCGCGCCGGCCGGACAATTGGACGGCATGGCGATAGGCGTCGACCGCATCCTGGTAGCGCCCGAGATCGACATAGGAGCGGCCGAGCAGTACCCATCCGCGCAGATCGTTGGGCTGCTTTTGCATGTGAGCGGCGAGGCGCGCGACCGCCTGCGCCATGTCGAGCGGCGCCCCGGCACCGGCGACCGCAGCGGCGGCGGCTTGGCGCGCGGCGAACGGCGCATCGGGAAGCGCCGGCGAGCCGAGCTGCCAATAGAGGATCCAGGCGACGAACGGCACCATCAAGACCGCGCTGGTCGCGAAAGCGAGGAGGCGCCGCGACGGGGGCGGCGGCGCCGCGCCGGTGCCGAGGGAGAGCGCGCGGCGACCGATCTCGGCGCGGGCGGCGTCGGCCTGTTCCGGCCCCAGCAGACCGCGGCCGACATCCCGGTCGATCTCGGCAAGCTGGTCGCGATAGACCGCGAGGTTGTAGGGCTCGCTCGATTCGGCCGGGCGCTGGTGCCACAGCAGCGGCACCAGCAATAGCGCCATCGCCAGCGCGGTCAGCCCGAGGAGCGCGACGGCCAGGCCCACGCTCACGGTTGCGCCCCGTCGTCGAGCAGTGCGCTGAGCCGCCGCTGCTCATCCTCGCTCAACGGCGGCGTGGCGACCGGCGGCTGCCGGCGATAGAACCGCCAGGCCAGCCCGGCGCCGAGCAAGACCAGCAGGAACGGCCCGCCCCACAGCAAGGCGGTGTCGAGCTTGAACGGCGGCTTCAGCAGCACGAAATCGCCGTAGCGCGAGCGGATATAGGCGACCACCTGGGTATTGGTCTCGCCCCGGGCGATGCGCTGGCGGATCAGGACCCGCAGATCGTGGGCCAGGCCGGCATCGGAATCCTCGACCGACTGGTTGCGGCAGACGAGGCAGCGCAATTCGCGGCCGACCGCCTCCGCCCGCGCTTCGAGCGCCGGGTTGGCGAGCATCTCGTCGGGCTGCACCGCCCGGGCCGGCTGCGCGATCAGCGCCAGGGCCGTCGCGATCGCGGCAAAGGCGAGGCGCATCATCGCTCGAGCCGGGCCACCAGCGGCAGGATCGTGCGGTGGATATCGGCCTCGGTCAACGGGCCGACATGCTTGTAGCGGATGCGCCCGTCGGCATCGACGAGGAAGGTCTCGGGCACTCCGTAAATGCCCCAATCGATGCCGACCTGGCCGCTATCCGCCCCGATCCGGGTGTAGGGATCGCCGAGCGCGCCAATCCAGGCGAGGGCGTCGGCCGGCTTGTCCTCGTAATCGATGCCATAGATCGGCACGCGCTTTGTTCGGGCCAATGCGTTCAATGCCGGCTGCTCGTCCCGGCAAGGCACGCACCACGAGGCAAAGGCGTTGACGACGCTGACATGGCCTTTGAGGTCGGCCGACGAAAACCCGTCGCGGTGGCCGGGCAAGGGCGGCAGCGCGAAATGCGGTGCCGGTTCGTCGATCAGCGGCGACGGCAATACCATCGTGTCGAGGCCGAGTCCCCAGTAGAACGCCGCCGCCATCAGCCCGAACACCGCCGCGGGAGCGAGAAAGACCCAGCGTCGCCGCTTCATTCCGCCGCCTGCGCCGTCGGCGCGGCGATTTGGCCCCGGCGCCGCGCCGGAGCGCCGACCCGGTGGCGCCGGTCGGTCAGCGACACCATGCCGCCGAATGCCATGGCCAATCCGCCGAGCCAGATCCACGGCACCAGCGGGTTGTAGTAGAGGCGCAAGGTGTAGCCGCCCTTGCCGTCGGCGGCGCCGAGCACGGCATAGACGTCGGCGACCAGGTTAGTGCGGATCGCCACGTCGCTGGCGGTGCCGTTCTCGACCGGAAAGAAGCGCTTCTCCGGATGCAGCTCGCGGACCAGGCTGCCGTCGCGCATCAGGCGCATGTCGGCGCGCAATGCGGTGTAATCGGGCCCGCGCACGTTCTTCACGTCGTCGAGCACGATCGTATAGCCGGCGAGGCGGAACGAATCGCCCGGATGGGCGGCGACGACCCGCTGCTCGGTCCACGACACCGAGCCGGTGATCCCGGCGATCACGAAGGCCATGCCGGCATGGGCGAAGGTCATGCCCCAGGCCGAGCGCGGCAGGCGCACGGCGCGCCGCAGCGTATCGCCGAGCGGCTCGCGGAACAGCCGCAGGCGCTCGGCCATCTCAACCGCCGTGCCGGCAAACAGCCACGCCGCCAATGCCAATCCGCAGGCCGGCCCGAGCGACCGGACACCGGCGATCGCCAGTGTCGCCACCGCCACAACCACGGTGGCGGCAAAGGCCAATTTGAGCCGCGCCAAGGCCGCCCACAGATCGCCGCGCTTCCACGGCAGCATCGGTCCGACCGCCATCGCCACCAGCAGCGGCACCATGATCGGCCCGAAGGTCAGGTTGAAATAGGGCGGCCCCACCGACACGCGCTGGCCGCTGACGACCTGCAGGAACAGCGGATAGAGCGTGCCGATGAACACGGTCGCGGCGGCGCTCGCCAAGAGGATGTTGTTGAGCAGTAACGCGCCCTCGCGCGAGATCGGGGCAAACAATCCGCCCGGCACGAGCCGCGGTGCGCGCAGCGCGTAGAGGGTCAAGGCGCCGCCGGTGTAGACCGCCAGCATCAACAGGATGAAGACGCCGCGGCGCGGATCGAAGGCGAAGGCGTGAACCGAGGTCAATACCCCCGAGCGGACCAGGAAGGTACCGACGAGGCTCAGCGAAAAGGTCAATATGGCCAGCAATATGGTCCAGGTCTTCAGCGCCTCCCGCCGCTCGACGACGAGCGCCGAATGCAACAGCGCGGTGCCGGCGAGCCATGGCATGAACGAGGCATTTTCAACCGGGTCCCAGTACCACCAGCCGCCCCAGCCGAGCGTGTAATACGACCACCAGCTGCCCATCGAGATGCCGACCGTCAAGGCGCACCAGGCCGCGAGCGTCCACGGCCGCACCCAGCGCGCCCAGGCCGGGTCGACGCGGCCCTCGATCAAGGCGGCGATGGCAAAGCAGAACGAGATCGAAAACCCGACATAGCCGAGATAAAGGCAGGGCGGATGAAAGGCGAGGCCGCGGTCCTGCAGGATCGGGTTGATCCCGGCGCCGTTGAGCGGCACCGGGCTGATCCGCAGGAACGGGTTCGAGGTCAGCAGGACGAACAGCAGGAAGCCGACGCCGATCATCGCCTGCACCGCCAACACCCGGGCGCGCAACGCCGGCGGCAGGTTGCGGCCGAAGGTGGCCACCGCCGCGCCGAACAGCGCCAGCATGAACACCCACAGGAGCATCGAGCCTTCGTGGTTGCCCCAGACGCCGCTCAATTTGAACAGCATCGGCGTGTTGCTGTTGGAATTGGTGGCGACGTTGACGAGCGAGAAATCGGAGACCGCGTAGGCGTGCATCAAGGCGAAAAACGCGATCGCGACAAAGATGAACTGGCCGAGCGCCGCCGGTCGCGCCAGCGCGATCAACGCGCCGTCGCCGCGCGCCGCCCCGAGGAGCGGCAACGACGCCTGCACGGCAGCGATGCACAAGGCGAGCACCAGGGCGAAATGCCCGATCTCGTCGATCATGCGGCAAACCCCGATCGACCGCGGCCACAGGCCGCCGATGCCGGTATGGCTCTGTCTTTGTTACGCCACCGGCCGCACCCCGGCAACAGCGCCGCGCCGGCTGCGGCCATCGGCCCGATGGGCGGGGTGCGACCGCGCTATCCCGCAACCAGCAGGGCAGCGAGCTCGGCCGGCATGCTCAGCATCGGATAGTGGCCGGTGTCGAGCTCGGTCCAGCGCGCCTTCAGCCGCTCGGCGGTGCGGCGCTGATGCGCCTCGCCCGGGTTCTGCGCGCGCCGGCACCAGATCACGCTCGCCTGCCATGGCAGCGACCAGAATTTTTCCAGGCGGACCGGGCTCTCGTAGATGCCGATCGGATGCTGGGTATAGCGGTCGAGCGCCCAGGCCCGCGTTTTCGGGTCGAGATCGGCGAACAGCCGGTTGGCGGCATCCTCGCGCGTCGGCCCGGCGGTCAGCCCGCCCGGCCCGGCGGTCGCGGTCGAGCGGGTGACGATGTCGCGGATCTTCTCTCCGGGAAGCAGCGCCAGCGCGTCGACGAAAACCAGCCGTCCGATTCGCTCGCGTGCCAATTCCGCCACCCGGCAGGCGACCATGCCGCCCGAGCTGGTGCCGACCAGCACGACATCCGTAAGGTCTTCATAGAACAGCAGCTGGGCGATCTCGTCGGCATGGGTTTCGGTGGTGATGCCCGGGCGCACCGCATCCTTGCGTTCGCCGCAACCGTCGAGGCTCGGCGCGTAGACGGTGTGCCCGGCCGCACGCAGCCGACCCGCCACGTCCTTCCAGATCCAGCCGCCCTGGTACGAGCCGTGAATCAGCACGTAATTCGCCATGATTGTTCTCCTGGGAGCGCGGGCGTCTCGCCCGCATGCGGCCGGGACGGCCGCGTTTCTAGCTGCCGCCGGTCACATCGATGGTGACGCCGGTCACGAAATCGGCGTCGGCCGAGGCGAGAAAGCAGATGACCTTGGCCTGATCGACCGCCTCGGCGACGCGGCGCAGCGGGGTGTTGTCGATCGCCCGCGCCTTGTCCTCCTGGCTGCGCCGCTCCCAATGCGGACGGATGCGCTCGGTCAGCGTCGTGCTCGGCGCGATCGCGTTGATGTTGATGCCGTAGGGCCCGAGCTCGTACGACAATTTCCTGGTGAAGGCGATGATCCCGCCTTTGGCCGCGGCGTAGGCGCTCGACGATGCGGCGCTGCGGCCGCGCCCGGCGATCGACGACAGGTTGACGATCTTGCCGGCCCGCTGGCGCTGCATGACCGGCACGACCGCGTGAGTGAACAGGAACGTGCCGCTGAGGTTGAAGTCGATCAATTTCTGCCATTCGGCAAAGGTCAATTCGTCGACCGTGGCGCCGGATTTCTCGATGATCGTGCTGCCGCCGACGGCGTTGACGAGGATGTCGATGCGGCCGAACTCATCGGCGACCGCGGCGACCGTTGTGTTGACCTGTGCCTCGTCGAGCGCATCGCAGACGCGGGCATGCGCCCGCCCGCCGGCGGCGCGGATCGCCGCCATCGCCGCCTCCAGCCGTTCGGGATTGTTGTCGGCGCCGACGACGACCGCGCCCTCGCGCGCCATGATGTCGGCGGTGGCGCGGCCGATGCCGCTGGCGACGGCGGTGATCAACGCGACCTTGTCGGTAAAGCGCATCGCTGCCCCCTTTGCCGAAGCTGCCGGTTGCAGGCATCTTAGGGGAACGAGGCATGAGGGGAAGGGATTACGATGCAGATCGGCATGCATCTGCCGCACGCCGGCAGCCAGGCGAGCCCGGCCTTGATCAAGCGCCACGCCCAGCGCGCCGAGGGGTTGGGCCTCAGCGACGTGTGGGTCAGCGAGCACATCATCGTACCGCGCGCGCAGTTTCCGCGCTCGCCGTTGTTTTACGACCCGGTATTGACGCTGACCTGGGTCGCTGCGGTGACCGAGCGCGTGCGGCTCGGCACCAGCGTGCTGGTATTGCCGATGCGGCACCCGCTGCCGCTCGCCAAGGAACTCTCGACCTTGCACAACCTGTCGGGCGGGCGGCTCATTCTCGGGGTCGGGGTCGGCTGGCTGGAGCCTGAATTCGCCGCGCTCGGCGCGCCGTTCCACGAGCGCGGCAAGCGCATGGACGAAGGCATCGCGATGATGAAGGCGGTTTGGTCGCAGGACCCGGTCACCTTCGAGGCCAAGCACATCCCTGCCGAGATCAAGGACATGACGATGCTGCCGCAGCCGGTGAGCCCGATCCCGATGTGGCACGGCAGCCGCAGCGAAGCGGCGCACCGCCGCACCGTAAAGATCGGCGACGGCTGGCACGGCAGCCAGGTCAACCCGGCGCAGGCCGCCGAGGTGGTCAAGCGCCTGCGCCGCGACCGGCCCGAGCCCGGGTTCACGATCTCGGTGCGCAGCCATTGGGACGGCCGCGATGTCGGCATGATGAAGGAGCGGGTCGCCGCCTTCGCCGAGGCGGGCGTCCAGCACATCATGGTCCACCCGCAGGACCGCGAGGTGGACGATTGGGACACCGTGATCGAAGGCGTTGGCAAGGTCGCCGCGGCCTAGCAGCCGCCGTCGTTGCGAGGAGCGGAGCGACGCGGCAATCTCGGGCCGGCGGTGAAGCAAGGGAGGAAATGCCATGCCGACATTCCGTCCGTCATCCGATTGCGACCTGCATTACGAGATCGACGATTTCACCGACCCGTGGCGCGAGCCCGCGACGGTGCTGATGCTGCACGGCAACGCCGAAAGCGGGCTGGCCTGGTATGGCTGGGTCCCCGCGCTCGCCAGGCATTACCGGGTGGTGCGGCCCGACATGCGCGGCTTCGGCCGCTCGACCGCGATGCCGCGCGACTATCCCTGGACGCTCGACCGTCTGATCGAGGATTTCTGCCTCTTGATGGACCATCTCGGCACCGCGCGGTTCCATCTCGTCGGCGCCAAGATCGGCGGCACGGTCGCGCGGGCCTTCGCCGCGCGCCGGCCGGAGCGGGTGATGACCCTGACCGTCGTCGGCACCCCGCCGCCATTGCGCGCCGGCGCCGCAGAGCGCGTGCCGGAACTGGTCCGCCAGTTCGAGGAGCACGGGGTCGAATACTGGGCGCTGCAGAACATGGGCAGCCGGCTCGGCAGCAGCTTTCCGCAGGAGGGGTTCGAGTGGTGGACCCGGTTCATGGGCCGCACCGCCCTGTCGACCCAGCTCGGCTTTATGGGCACGATCGCCTGCGCCGACATTCGTGCGGATGTGCCCAAAATCCGCTGCCCGACCCTGGTCGTCACCACCGCGGAAAGCGGGCTCGCGACGGTCGCCGACACCCGCGCCTGGCAGCAGCAGATTCCCGATTCGGAACTCGTGGTCTTGCCGGGCAACTCCTACCACGTCGCCGCGACCCATGCCGACGCCGCGGCCAAGGCCACGCTCGATTTCCTGCAACGGCGCGGGTAGCCCTCACCCTTCCCACGCCTTTCGGCGTCGGCCCCTTCCCTCTCCCGCATTGCGGGAGAGGGTGGCGAGATCGGCGACATGAACAGGGAGCATCAACATGTACAAGGCATCCGCGGGCGTCGTGCTGCCGACCTCGATCATCGGCTCCTTGCCGCGCCCCGCCTGGCACACGGCGCAATTAGGGTCGAAGAGTTTCCTCGAAGCGATGGTCAACGCGCGCTGGCGCGAGCAATACGAAGACGCCGTATCGACCCATCTGCGCGCGCAGGAGGTGGCCGGGCTCGACATCTGCACCGACGGCGACGCGCATTACGACGAGGAGATCGCCGGGTGGAGCTGGCAGAGCTATCCGCTGACGCACATGGCCGGGTTGTCGCGCGAGGTGGCGCTCACCGTGCCCAGCGTCAACCTCGCCGCCGTACCGCGCGGGATGATCTTGCACGACCAGCTCGAAGCGCGGGTGTTGCCGCGCATCGTCGGGCCGCTCGGCCCCGGCAATCTGCAATACGCCGCGATGTGGAAGGTGGCGCAGCGGCTGACCAGGCGCCCGGTCAAGTTCGGCACGATCATGCCGGAACTGCTCGCCGCCGCGGTGCGTGACGAGCATTACCAGGACCCGGTCGAGCGCGTCTGGGCGTTCAGCGAGGCGATCAACCAGGAACTGCACCAGCTCGCCGACGCCGGCTGCCCGGTGATCCAGATGGAGGAGCCGCAAATCCACATGGTGCCGGCGCGCGGCAAGCCGTTCGGCCGCCTCGAAATCGCCGATCTCGTGAAGATCTTCAACAACACGGTCAAGGGGTTGCGCGCGAAGACCGAGGTCTGGTGCCACACCTGCTGGGGCAACCCGGCGCAGCAGCGCATCTTTCGCGACGTGCAGAGCTATCAGCCGACCCTGGCGGCGCTCAACGAGGTCGATGCCGACGCGATCACCTTCGAAACCTGCTCCTCCGGCACCGGCGATCTGGAGGCGATCGGCCGCCTCGTCACCGACAAGAAGGTGGTGATCGGGGTCATCGACCATCATACGTTGCAGATCGAGCGGCCGGACCAGGTCGCCGCCATCATCCGCGAGGCGCTGCAGGGCATTCCGGCGGAACGGCTGATCGTCTCGTCGGATTGCGGCATGGGCCGCGAGGGCATGAGCCGCCGCCACGCGCAATACAAGATGGTGGCGATGGTGCTCGGCACGAACCTCGTCAAGAAAGAGCTTGGCCTGCCCGAGGCCGATTGCCTCGCCGCCGATCCGCGCTATTCCATGGCGGGGTAGATTCGATCTTTTCTATTCGCCCTGGCCGGGCTCGACCCGGCCACCCACGTCTTCAGATCAGCTCATCGTAGAGGTCTTCCCAGAATGGGTTGTCGCGGTGAATGAGCTGAACTTTCCACTTCCTTGGCCAGTGCTTGATATTCATTTCCCGCTGTCTTGCCCCAAGGAGTGTCGAATGCTCCTCGGCGTAGACGAGGCGCTTAAGGCCATACTTCTTTGTAAAGCCATCAGCAACGTCCTCGCGGTGCTCCCAGGCGCGGCGTGCTAAATGGACGGTCGAACCGACATACAGGATGCCGTTCCGCCGATTGGTCATGATGTAGACCCAGGCACTCATCGCGCGAAAGACGTGGGTGGCCGGGTCAAGCCCGGCCAAGGGCCTCGAAAAAAAAGGGAAGACGTGGGTGGCCGGGTCAAGCCCGGCCACGGCGAGAGGGTGAGGGTAGTTACGCCGCGCCCCGCCGGTGCGAGAACGCGGTTTCGGCGCTGGTGATGAATTCGAGCAGCGCGGCGCGGCCATCTTCGTTGACGCGGCGGGCGCGGAGGATCGCCGGGCCGACATCGGCGGGGTCGGTCACGCGTTCGCTCCAGCCGCCGAGGTCGCGGCCGATATTGGCGTAATTGCCGCCGAGGTCGCGGGTCTTGTAGCGCTCGTGGCTGAACGCCATCGCGTGCGTCTCGATCGCCATCGTCGAGTTGTTGAGGACGATCGTCGTGATCGGGATGCCGCTGCGCGCCGCGGTCTCGAAATCGAGCCCGGTCATGCCGAACGCCGCATCGCCCATGAAATTGACGCACATCTTGTCGGGTGCGCCGACCTTGGCGCCGATCGCAAGGCCGAGCCCGGTGCCGAGCTGGTGCGACTTGCCCCAGCCGAGATAGCCGCGCGGCTTCCTGGCGACGTACATCGGCAACAGCTGGTCGCGCGGGCTGCCGGAATCGTGGGTCACGATCGCATCCTCCGACGGGATCACGCGCATGAACTCCGACATCACGAAATACGGGTTGATCGGCCGTTCGGTCGAGCGGAGCTTGGCCTGCCAGCGCTGCTGCCATTCGGCCTTGTGCGCGGCGATCGTCGCCCGTGCGCCGGTTGTGCGCGGCTTGCCGCCGAGCCGGTCCTTGACCGCCTCGCACAGCTGAGCGAGTGCGAGCCTGGCGTCGGCGAGGATCGGCAGTGCGGTCGGGTGCGCCTTGTTGAGGTCGCGGGCATCGTTGGTGATCTGGATGATCTGCTTGCCCTCGGGGATGATCGGCGTCGAAATGTTGTGCTTGGTCAACGACGTGCCGACCGCACCGATCACGTCGCAGGCGTGCAGGAAATGGCGGCCGTGCCCGGTATAAACCGTGCCGCCGGAGCCCAGCGCCAGCGCATGGTCCTCGGGAAAGGCGCTCTTGCCGTCGGTCGTCGTCATCACCGGCGCGTCGAGCAATTCGGCAAGCGCCAGCAACTCGTCGCAGGCCTCGGCGTAGAGCACGCCCTGGCCGGCGATCAGCATCGGGCAGCTCGCTTCGATCAGCAATTTCGCCGCATCCTCGATGTCGCGCGGGTCGCCGGCCGAGCGGGTGCGCCGCACGGTTTCGTAATGCACGTCGTTGCCGGGGAATTCGGCGGTCATCACATCGGCCGGCACCTCGACCATGACCGGCCCGGATCGGCCGTTCTTCAGCGCGTTGAACGCGCGCCGCAAGGCCGGGACCGTGTGCTCGGGCAAGAGCACCGGCTCGACCTGCTTGGTCACCGAGGCGTAGGTGCGGGTCGAGTTGAACAGCGGAAACATCTGGGCGCTGTCGCGCGGATGGCCCAGCGGCAAGAGGAGGATCGGGGTCGAATCCGAATAGGCCGAGGCGATGCCGGCAAAGGCGTTTTCGGCGCCGGGCCCGTATTGCATCGCAAAGACGCCGGGCGGCCGGCCGTTCTGCACGCGGGCGCAGCCGTCGGCCATGTGCACGCCGACCCGCTCCTGCCGGCACACCACCGGGCGAATGCCCGCTGCCGCCGCAGCCTCGATGATCGGCGTCGTCGGAAAGCAGAACATGGTCGAGATGCCTTCGCGCTTCAGCATCTCGGTGATCGCGTCCATGACCAGCATCGGCCTCGCTCCCGTTTTTGGGTTCTGAGCCAAGCCTAGCGTCTGATCGTTGGTGGTGCTAGCAGGCGCGCTTCGCGACTCGCGCCTTGCGTCCAACGCACAGCCTTCCTCATCCTGAGGAGGTTTGTGGCAGAAGCCTGCCCCGGCGAAGGCCGGGGACGCACCGCGCCGGTCCAACCGAAATCCGGCGTCAGGCGCGTTCGACAAAGGCATCCATGACCTTCTTGTCGCCGGCATGCTCGAAATCGACCGCGAGCTTGTTGTCTTCGACCTGGCGGATCACGCCGTAGCCGAATTTCTGGTGAAACACCCGGTCGCCGACCGAGAAGCCGCCGACCCTCGGCACCTCCTGGCCGCGAGCGGGCGGCCTGGTGCCGGCGAGCAGCAGCGGCGGGCGCGGCGGCGTGTGCACCATGCGCTCGCCGCCATTGCCGGCGTTCCAGCTCGCGCCCCACGGCGAGGAAGCCGCCCAGCCGCCGCCGGCGGGACCGAGGCCGGGCTCGGCGGTCATATCGATATGCGCATCCGGCAATTCGTCGACAAAGCGGGCGCGCGCCGCGCTTTGCCACTGGCCGTGGATGCGGCGGTTGGCGGCAAACGACACGTAGGCGCGGTGCCGCGCCCGGGTCAGCCCGACATAGGCGAGCCGGCGTTCCTCTTCGAGGCCGCCCAACCCGTGCTCGTCCATCGCCCGCTGGCTCGGAAACAGCCCTTCCTCCCAGCCCGGCAGGAATACCGTGTCGAATTCGAGGCCCTTGGCGCTGTGCAAGGTCATCAGGCTGACCACGTCGCCGCCGTGATCGGCGGCATTGTCCATGACCAGGCCGATATGTTCGAGAAACCCGGCAAGGTTCTCGAAATCCGCCATCGCGACGACGAGTTCCTTCAGGTTTTCGAGCCGCCCCGGCGCGTCGGGCGCAGTGTCGGCCTGCAGCATCCCGGTATAGCCCGATTCGTCGAGCACGAGCTGCACGAGGTCGGTATGCGGCAGGTGCTCGGCCTCGGCGCGCCAGCGGTCGAGCGCCAGCAGGAAGTTGCCGAGCGAGTTGCGCGCCGCGCGCGGCAGCGTGTCGCCGGCGACCAGGTCGCGCGCCGCCGCAACCAGCGGGATCTGTGCAGAGCGGGCGGCGCCGTGCAGTTGCTGCAGGCAGGCATTGCCGATGCCGCGGCGCGGGGTGTTGACGATGCGCTCGAAGGCGAGATCGTCGGCCGGCTGCTGAATGAGGCGCAGATAGGCGAGCGCGTCGCGGATTTCGGCCCGCTCGTAAAAGCGCGGCCCGCCGATCACCCGGTAGGGCAAGGCGAGGGCGATGAAGCGCTCCTCGAATTCGCGGGTCTGGAACCCGGCGCGCACCAGGATCGCGATCTCCTTCAGCGCGTGGCCCTGGCGCTGCAACGCCTCGATCTCCTCGCCGACCCAGCGCGCCTCCTGCTCGGCGTCCCACAGCCCGCGCACGACGACCTTGCCGCCGTCCGCGGCGCGGGTCCACAGCGTCTTGCCGAGCCGGCCGCTGTTGTGGGCGATGACCCCGGAAGCGGCGGCGAGGATGTCGGGGGTCGAGCGGTAGTTCTCCTCCAGCCGCACGACCAGCGCACCGGGGAAATCGCTCTCGAATTTGAGGATGTTTTCGATCTGCGCGCCGCGCCAGCTGTAGATCGACTGGTCGTCGTCGCCGACGCAGCACAGGTTGCGGTGGCGCTGGGCGAGGAGGCGCAGCCACAGATACTGGGCGACGTTGGTGTCCTGGTACTCGTCGACCAGGAGATAGCGGAAGCGCTGCTGGTAGCGCTCGAGGATTTCGGGCTCGCGCGTGAACAGCGTCAGGTTGTGCAGCAGCAGATCGCCGAAATCGGCGGCGTTGACCGTGGCGAGCCGCTCCTGATAGCGCCGGTACAACTCGATGGCGCGGCCGCTGGCGTAATCGCCGGCGTCGCCCGCGGGCACCTTGTCGGGCACGAGGCCGCGATCCTTCCACCGCTCGATCAACCCCAAAACGCCGCGCGCCGGCCAGCGTCGCTCGTCGATATCGGCGGCGGCGAGCACCTGCTTCAACAGGCGCAGCTGGTCGTCGGGGTCGAGAATCGTGAAGTTCGACCGCAGCCCGACCAGCTCGGCGTGGCGCCGCAGGATGCGCACGGCAAGCGCGTGGAAGGTGCCGAGCCACACCCCCTCGGCGGCCGGCCCGATCAGCGCCTCCAGCCGCTCGCGCATCTCGCGCGCCGCCTTGTTGGTGAAGGTGACCGCCAGGATTTCGCCGGGATAGGCGCGCCGGGTCGCGAGGATGTGCGCGAGCCGCGCCGTCAGAACGCGGGTCTTGCCGGTGCCGGCGCCGGCCAACACCAGCACCGGCCCGTCGACCGCCTCGACCGCGCGGCGCTGCGCGTCGTTGAGGCCGGCAAGATAGGGCGCCGCCGCGGGCATCGGCGACAGGGCTGCAGGATCGGGCATCGCCCCATCATATAGCATGCGGAGCCGACGCGCACACCACCGGTCGGGCCGGTTATCGTCGTCCGGCAGCCGCCTCGGACCGACGGACGACGAATGCGAGCCTAGGCGTTGATCTCGACCAGATCCTCGATCTTGAGGCCGTTGCGCACGCGCGCGACCAGCTCGTCGGGGTCGAAATCGATGCCGACCGGGTTCTTGTCGGTGGCCGAGCGCCGCCGCATGTAGTTCTGCCCCTCGGCCGCGGTGGCGAAATTGTCGACCAGAAGTTCGACCTGGTTGCGGTCGGGATCGTAGAAATACATCGAGGTCGTGACGCCGTGATTGACGCAGCGATGCGGACGGATGCCCTGCCCTTTCAGCTCGACGTAATGGTCGGCCAGCTCGCCGAGGCTGCCGAAGGTAAAGGCGACGTGGTGCAATCCGACTTCGCCGCCGGCGCGCGCGGTCTTGCCTTCGCTCGGCGCCTTGTCGGCGAGCGGGCCGGGGTCGATAAAGGCGACCCGGTGGTGCTCGTCGTCATAGCTGATAAAGGCGATGAACTTGTTTTCGTAAAGCAGCTCGGCGCCGAGCACGGTGCAATACCATTCGATCATCTCTGGCCGGCGGTTGGTCTGCAAGACGAGGTGCGACAGCTTTTTCGGTGATGCCATGATCGCCTCCTGGTGTGCCGAATCCGGAATTCGCCATAACTCGGGGTAAGGCACCAAGCGAATTTCGGATTCGAAAGCACACGAGCAACTCTATGAAAGCTGGTGTGGTTTGCGGATTTGACGTTCGCCAACGAGACCGCCCCAAAATGATGCGAACTTCAAATCCACCACACTACGGAATTGATCCGCCGCCCGGATCGGTGCACCCGAACACCCGACAAGTCAATAGCGCGGGCGCGGTTCAGCCCCCGTACCCGCAGAACAGGCGGCCGTCGCGGTTGCTGATGTCGCCGACGCAGCGATCGACCCGGTGCAGGCTCGTCCGCCGCCACCGCCCGTCGATGCGGCGGCAGGTGGCGAACAGCGTCGCGTGCCGGGTCACGCCGACATGGTGGCAGGTGCGCAGGTAGGAGCCGCGCGGCAGCGCCTGCGCCTGGACCGCGGCGGCCGGCAGCAGCCACGCGCACAAGAGGATCGCGGCCATCGCCCGCAAGACCATCCTCATCGCCGCCTCCCCCTCTGCGGCCGGGGTCTTTCCCGGTCAGGCGATTGTAGGCGCGATTCGACCGCGGGCGAAATTGTTCTATGTTCGGGCCCGAGCCGGTTGGGAGGGGCGTGCATGCAGCAATCGAGGCAATTCGGCGTCGGCCAGCCGGTCCGCCGGGTCGAGGATCGTCGCTTCATCACCGGGCACGGCACCTATCTCGACGACATCACCCTGCCGCGCCAGGCCCATGCCGTGGTCCTGCGCTCGCCGCACGCCAATGCCCGCATCCGCGCGATCGACACCGGCGAGGCGGCGGCATTGCCCGGGGTCTTGGCGGTATTGACCGGCGCCGACCTTGCCGCCGACGGCATCGGCACGATCCCGTGCCTCAGCGGCGTCGACGGTGCGGCGCTGCCGCCGCGCCCGGCGCTGGTGCGCGACCGCGTGCGCCATGTCGGCGACAGCGTCGCGCTGGTCGTCGCCGAGACGCCCGCCATCGCGCACGACGCCGCCGAGCGTATCGCGGTCGATTACGAGCCGCTGCCCGCCGCCACCGACACCGCGCACGCCGCCGATCCCGGCCAGCCGCAGGTGTGGGACGAGCATCCCGGCAATCTGTGCTTCGACTGGGAGGTCGGCGACCGCGGCGCGGTCGAGCGCGCCGCCGCCGGCGCGCGGCATCGCGTGGCGCTGACCCTCGTCAACAACCGCATCGTCGTCAATTCGATGGAGCCGCGCGGGGCGATCGGCGCCTACGATGCCGGCACCGGGCAATACACGCTGTGGAGCTCGACCCAGGGCTCGCACTTCATCCGCAACGTGCTGGCCGATTTCGTCTTCAAGATTCCGGAGAACCGCATCCGCGTGGTGACGCCCGATGTCGGCGGCGGGTTCGGCATGAAACTGTTCTGTTATCCCGAGCACGTATTGGCGCTGTGGGCGGCAAGGCGGGTGGGGCGGCCGGTCAAATGGGTGCCCGAGCGCAGCGATTCGTTCATGACCGACACCCACGGCCGCGACAATGTCACCCGGCTCGACCTGGCGCTCGACGCCGAGCTGCATTTCCTCGCGCTCGACGTGGCGATCACCGCCAATATGGGCGCCTATCTGTCGAATTTCGCGCCCGAAATCCCGACCTATTCGGGCGCGGTGATGCATAGCGGCGTCTATCGCATCCCGGCGATCCACGTTGGGGTCAAGGGCGTCTTTACCAACACCGTGCCGGTCGATGCCTATCGCGGCGCCGGGCGACCGGAGGCGGCCTATGCCCTCGAACGGCTGTTCGATGTCGCCGCCCGCCGCCTCGGCGTCGCGCCGGCCGAATTGCGACGGCGCAATTTCATCGCCCCGGCGGCGATGCCCTATGCGACGCCGCTCGGCCTCACCTACGACAGCGGCGATTTCGTCCGCAACATGAACGATGCGCTCACCGCCTTCGACACCGCCGGCTTCGCCGCGCGCCGGGCCGAATCGCGGGCGCGCGGGCGCTATCGCGGGCTCGGCCTCGCCGTCTATATCGAGCAATCGGGCATGCCGCCGGACGAGTTCGCCGAATTGCGCTTCGACCCTTCCGGCACATTGACCCTGTTGATGGGGACGCAATCGTCCGGCCAGGGCCATCACACCGCCTATGCCCAGCTCGCCGCCGAGCGGCTCGGCGTCGCGCCAGACAAAATCCGCGTCGTGCAGGGCGATACCGACGCGGTCGCGTTCGGCCGCGGCACCGGCGGCTCGCGCTCGCTGCCGGTCGGCGGCGCCGCGCTCGTCCATGCCGCCGACAAGCTGGTCGCCAAGGGCAGAAAGATCGCGGCGCACCTGCTGGAGGCGGCCGAGGCCGACATCGCCTTTGCCGACGGCGCCTTTACGATCGCCGGCACCGACCGCGCGGTGCCGATCGAGGCGGTCGCCCGCGCCGCCTTCAACCCCGCGCAACTGCCGCCCGGCCTCGAACCCGGCTTTGCCGAGAGCGGGCATTTCACCCCGCCGGCGCCGACCTTTCCCAACGGCTGCCATGTCTGCGAGGTCGAGATCGATCCCGATACCGGCGACATCGCCGTATTGCGCTATCTGGTGGTCGACGATTTCGGCAATGTCGTCAACCCGCTGCTGCTGGCCGGGCAGGTGCATGGCGGCATCGCCCAGGGGATCGGCCAGGCGATGCTGGAGCATGTCGTGTTCGACGCGGACAGCGGCCAGCTCGTCAGCGGCTCGTTGACCGATTACGCCTTGCCGCGCGCCGACGACCTGCCGGCGCTCGAATTCCGCTACAACGTCGTGCCGTGCCGCACCAATCCGCTGGGCCTCAAGGGCGCCGGCGAAGCCGGGGCGATCGGCGCCCCGCCAGCCCTCGTCAACGCGGTCGTCGATGCGCTGGCCGAGCTCGGCATCGAGCACATCGACATGCCCCTGACCCGCGAGGCTCTGTGGCGCCGAATCCGTGCTGCGACCGCGGCGAAGGCGGCATGACCGGGTGGCTGGTGCATCGCTGCGGGCGCACTTTGCGTCGTTCGAGACGCGGACCGCGTCCGCTCCTCACGATGAGGTATGATTTTGATGGTATTAAAGAAAACGCTCCTCCTGAGGAGGCTGCGGAGCAGCCGTCTCGAAGGACGCGCCGGCCGCCCTGCGGTTCCGCGGGTGTATGATGAGTGACAAATTGCTCGACATCGCCATCCGCGCGGCCGAGGCCGGCGGCGAGGCGGTGATGCGCGTCTATGCCGACACCTTCGAGGTGCGCGAGAAGGACGACAAGACCCCGGTGACCGAGGCCGACCTCGCGTCGGAGCGGATCATCGTCGCGCTGTTGCGCGCGGCCTTTCCCGAGATTCCGGTGGTTTCCGAGGAGACCGCCCCGGAGGGCGGCTTCGCCTCGCCGGCGTCGCGGTTCTGGCTGGTCGACCCGCTCGACGGCACCCGCGAATTCATCCGCCGCAACGACGAGTTCGCGGTGCTGATCGGATTGGTCGAGCATGGGCGCCCGGTGCTGGGGGTCGTCCACGGCCCGGCGGTCGGCGTCACCTATGCCGCGCACGGCCCCGGCACCGCAAGGCGGCGGCGCGCCGGCGGCGGGTTCGAGCCGATCCGGGCGCGCACGCCGGCGCCGGAAGGGGTGGTCGTGATCCACAGCCGCAGCCACGAAAACAGCCGCCGGCTCGGCGAGTATTTCGCGGGGCGGCCGGTGCTGGAGCGCCAGGTCTGCGGCAGCGCGCTCAAATTCGGCGTGCTCGCCGCCGGCGAGGCGGATTTCTATCCGCGCTTCGGCACCACGATGGAATGGGACACCGCCGCCGGCCAGGCCGTTCTCGAAGCCGCCGGCGGCTCGGTTTGGACCCTGTCCGGCGACCGGCTCGGCTACGGCAAGCCCGGGCTCAGGAACGACGGCTTTCTCGCCTGGGGCGCAAAGAGATTGTGGTGAACCGGCCCTGACTTCGGCTTTTGCGGGGGATCAGTCGGGCGCCCGCGCGCCCTTGACGAGGTACGACAGCAGCGCGTCGTAGACCGGGCTGGTGCGGGTCAGATGCGCCACCAGCATCGCCGCGAAGCAGGCCGCCAGCATCGGCAGCAGGGTTGTGAACGCGGCGGTCATCTCGGTGACGAGCACGATGCCGGTAACCGGCGCCTGCACCACCCCGGTAAAGAACGCGGCCATGCCGACCACCGCGAACGCCTCGGGCACGATGCCGAGATGCGGGAACGAAGCCGCGCAGAGTGCGCCGAAACCCAGCCCGATCTGGGCGCCCAGCACCAGCATCGGCGCGAACAACCCGCCCGGGGTGCGCGCTGCATACGAGATCGCCCCCAGCCCGAAGCGGATCGCGAAGGCGAGCGGGATCGCGCCGATCGCCATGCCGCCGGCCAGCAAATGCTGGGTGATGTCGTCGCCGCCGCCGGCGAGCGCCGGGAAGAACCAGCACACCAGCCCGACCACCACGCCGATTGCCGCGGCCCTCGCCTCGACCGGCACCGCGGTGCACCGGCCCGCCCAGACGAAAGCGCCGAGAAGGCCGCGGTTGTAGAGGGCGGCGGCGAGGCCGGCGACGAGGCCGAGGCCCACGTATAGCGGCCAGGTCGCGTCGGCGGCATAGGGCAGCGGCCCGGTGGCCCCGGCGACGGGCCCCAGGATCGTCACCTGAAAGTCCGGCGCATCGCCGAGAAACAGCCGCGAGATCAGGATTGCCGTCGACGACGCGCCGAGCGCTACGATTGCCATGCGCGGCTCGAAGCGCCGCACCAGCTCCTCCAGCACGAACACCGCCCCGGCGATCGGCGCGTTGAACGCGACGGCAAGCCCGGCGCCGGCGCCGGCCGCCAGCAACAGCCGCAGGTCTTCATCGGATTTGCAGAAGAGCCGGCCGACGAGATGGGCGACGACCGCCCCCATCTGCACGCTCGGCCCCTCGCGCCCGAGCGCCATCCCCGAGCCGATCGCCGACAGGCCGCCGAAAAACTTGACCGGAAGCACCCTCGGCGGGGCCGGCGGCAGCTCCTTGTTCAGCGCCGCCTCGATCTGCGGGATGCCGCTGCCCGAGGCATGCGGCGAGAGGCGCCGCACCAGAAAGGCGCCGAGCGCAGCGGCGGCGGCGCAGCCGAGGATCACCAGAGCAAACCCCGCGGCCGCGTGGCGATGGGCGTGCGCCAGCAACAGGTTGCGCCACGTGTCGGCATGCTCCAGCGCCAGGCGGAAACCGGCGTCGATGAAGCCGGCGCCGGCACCGACAATCGGCGCCACCAGCGCCAGGACGATCAGGCTGCGGTAATTTCCCCGGGCGCGCGGCGGGTGGCTGACCGATGGCTCGGCGACCGCCGTCTCGGGTTCCGGCCCGTTGGCCTCGGGCCTCGCGCACTCGTCCCTGGGCGGCATCGAAGCTTCGTCCATCGCCACAATTTCGCGGGCGCCCGCGCTCCCGCGCCCCGTCGCCGGCCCGGGATGACCCGCGCCCCCCAAAGGTTCAGAGGACAGGGATGGAAGCGGTGCCGGCTGCCGCCGGCGCGGCGGCCCACACCATAGAGGTTCGCTCGCCCGGCGCAACCCGGCGGGGCGAGGCGCGACCATCGGCAGGGGCCGCCCTTGCCCCCGCTCGCCGCGCGCGCTACTCGTTGCTTGAGCGAGGCGAATCGGCCCACGCGGCCGCATGGAGGGAATGCGATGGTTTCAGGCGAATACGACGTCGTCGTCGTCGGCGCGGGAAACGCCGGCATGTGCGCGGCGCTGGCGGCGCAGGAAAACGGGGCGCGCGTACTGGTATTGGAGGCGGCGCCGTTCGACGAGCGCGGCGGCAACAGCCGCTATACCGCCGGCGCGCTGCGCTTTGTCTATAACGGCGTCGAGGATTTGCTGAAATTGTGCGACCTCAGCGAGCAGGAGATCGCCACCAGCGATTTCGGCACCTACAGCCAAGACAAGTACTACGACGATCTCGGCCGCCTGACCGACTACAAGTCGAACCCCGACATGGCCGAGCTCTTGATCACCAGGAGCCAGGAAACCCTGCTGTGGATGCGCGGGAAGGGCATCCGCTTCGCCCCGATGTATTCGCGCCAGGCCTTCAAGCATGACGGCAAGTTCGTGTTCTGGGGCGGCCTCGCGCTCGAAGCGTGGGGCGGCGGGCCGGGCCTCGTCGAGGGGCTGTTCAAGGCGGCCGAAGAGCGCGGCATCACGGTCGCCTACGAGGCGCGCGGCGAGAAACTGATCGCCGATGACGACGGCGTCCACGGGATCGTCGCCAAGATCGAGGGCAAGACCACCCAAATCCGCGCCAAGGCGATCGTGCTGGCGTGCGGCGGGTTCGAGGCCAATGCCGAGATGCGCACCCGTTATCTCGGCCCCGGCTGGGACCTGGCCAAGGTGCGCGGCACCCGCTTCAACACCGGCGCCGGCATCGCGATGGCGCTGGAAATCGGCGCGATGGCCTACGGCAACTGGTCGGGCTGCCACGCGGTCGGCTGGGACTACAACGCGCCCGAGTTCGGCGACCTCGCGGTCGGCGACAATTTCCAGAAGCATTCCTATCCGTTCGCCGTGATGGTCAACGCCAACGGCGAGCGCTTCTGCGACGAAGGTGCGGATTTCCGCAATTACACCTATGCCAAATACGGTCGCGAGATCTTGAACCAGCCGCACCAGTTCGCCTGGCAGATTTTCGACCAGCAGGTCGTGCACCTGCAGCGCGACGAATATCGCATCCGCCAGGTGACCAAGGTCACCGCCAACACGGTCGAGGAACTGGCCGACAAGATGGCCGAGTACGCCCCGGTCGACAAGCCGCGCTTTCTGCAGACGATCCGCGAGTACAATGCCGCGGTGCAGCGCGACATCCCCTACAACCCGACGGTCAAGGACGGGCGTACGACAAAGGGCCTCAAGATCGACAAGACCAACTGGGCGATGCCGCTGGAAAAGCCGCCCTTCGAGGCGTATTGCACGACCTGCGGGGTCACCTTTACCTTCGGCGGATTGCGCATCGACAATGACGGGCGCGTGCTCGACACCGCGCAGAAGCCGATCGCCGGGCTCTACGCCGCCGGCGAACTGGTCGGCGGCCTGTTCTATTTCAACTATCCCGGCGGCACCGGCCTGGTCTCGGGCTCGGTGTTCGGCAAGATCGCCGGCACCAGTGCCGGCCGGCAGGTCGGCCGCAACGCTTGACCGCGATCTGCGCGTAGCTGCGCATAAATAAGGGCATATACCCGGTTATTCCCGATCCCAGGAGGAACGCGATGGCTGCCGATGGTGCGGACGGTCTCGGGAACTGCAATTGCCTCGCCATCCGCCAGGCGGCGCGGCACGTGACCCAGTTCTACGACCGGCTGTTCGCGCCAATCGGCCTGCGCGCGACGCAATATGCGATCCTCAGCTCATTGCAGCGCAAGGGGCCGATGACGATCAACGCGCTGGCCGCCGCCCTCGTCATGGACCGCACCACGCTGGGGCGCAACATCCTGCCGCTCCAGCGCGACGGGCTGATCGAGATCGCCGCGCCCGCCGCCGACCGGCGCCGGCGGGAGTTGCGCCTGTCGCAAACCGGCGCGGTGCGGCAGCGCGCCGGCAGCGAGTGCTGGGCGCTCGCCCAGTCCCGCTTCGACGAGACGTTCGGCCGCAAGCGCGCGGCCAAGATGCGCAAGATGCTGCGCCAGGTTACCGAATGCGAATTCGCCGCGGCGAATTAGGGGCGCCGGCCGGCGGCGCGGAGAAGCGGCGGTTGGGTCAGTCTCGGCGCCGCGACATGGATTGTCACCGCGATCGCCGAATGATCGATGCGCAAATCCATTGTCATTCCGGGGCGCTGCGCCGCAGCGTACCCGGAACCCATGAACACCGGCCGTTCTGACGAAGTTGTGGCGGCCGCCGCTTCCGGCGCCGTCCATGTGCCTGGATTCCGGGCTCAGCCCTGCGGGCCGCCCCGGAACGGCACGGAACTTGAAGTCAGGCGGGTCCAATCCCGACGGATCGGGAAACTTGCCTCGCAACCGTCCGCTCCTGATATAGTGGCGTGGGAGGTCGTCGGCGGGCAGGCCCCTCGCCAACCCGGTCAGGTCCGGAAGGAAGCAGCCGTAACGAGTTCCGGCCTGGGTCGTTCGCACGGTCTCCCACCCGATTTCCGTGCGCGCCAATGACCGATCCCGCGACCCATTACCGGGTGCTCGCCCGCAAATACCGGCCGCAAAGCTTCGCCGAGGTAATCGGCCAGGAAGCGCTGGTGCGCACGCTGTCGAACGCGATTCACACCGGGCGGATCGCGCACGCCTTCATCCTCACCGGGGTGCGCGGAGTCGGCAAGACGACGACGGCGCGGATCATCGCCCGCGCCCTCAACTGCGTCGGCCCCGACGGCGCCGGCGGCCCGACGGTGACGCCGTGCGGGGTGTGCGACCATTGCCGCGCCATCGCCGAGGATCGCCATGTCGACGTCATCGAGATGGACGCCGCCTCGCGCACCGGCGTCGACGACATCCGCGACCTGACCGACGGCATCCGCTACCGCCCGGTCTCGGCGCGGTTCAAGGTCTACATCATCGACGAAGTCCACATGCTGTCGAAGAACGCCTTCAACGCCTTGTTGAAGACGCTCGAAGAGCCGCCGCCCGACGTCAAATTCGTGTTTGCCACGACCGAGGTGCAAAAGGTACCGGTGACGGTATTGTCGCGCTGCCAGCGGTTCTCGCTGCGGCGCGTGCCGGCCGAGCTGCTGGCGGCGCATTACCGCAAGATCGCCGAGGCCGAAGGCATCGCCGTGACCCCGGAGGCGCTCGGCCTCATTGCCCGCGCCGCCGACGGCTCGGTGCGCGACGGGCTGTCGTTGCTCGACCAGGCGATCGCGCTCGCCGCCGGGACGATCGAGGAAGCGGCGGTGCGCGACATGCTCGGCATCGCCGATCGCGGCCTGGTCGGCGATTTGTTCGAGACCGTATTGAAGGGCGATGCGGCCGGGGCGCTCGACCGCATGGCGAGCCTCTACCAGGGCGGGGCCGACCCGCTGATGGTGTTGCAGGACCTGCTGGATTTCTGCCATTTCGTGACCCGGCTCAAGCTCGTGCCCGCGGCCGGCGCCGACGATCCGCTGATCGCCGGCGACCGCGACCGCGCCGCGCCGCTCGCCGCGGCCTTGACCATGCCGGTCTTGGCGCGGGCGTGGCAGATGCTGCTGAAAGGGATCGACGAGGTGCAGGCGGCACCGTCGCCGGTGCAGGCGGCCGAGATGGTGCTGGTGCGGCTGGCCTATGCCGCC
>JASHNY010000122.1 GCA_030041385.1 Alphaproteobacteria bacterium | reverse complement strand
CGGGGCATCGCGTAATCCATAAAGCTGCCGCTGAGCATCTGGCCCGACTCGCGGTCATAGACGACCTGCTCCATCACCGCCTGCCCCAGCCCCTGCGCCACGCCGCCATGGATCTGGCCCTTCAGCCCGATCGGGTTGACGACGGTGCCGACATCGTCGACGACGGCGTAGTTGACGATGTCGAGCGCGCCGGTTTCGGGGTCGATCTCGACCTCGCAGACATGGCTGCCGTTGGGATAGGTAAAGTCCGCCGGGGCAAATGTGCCGGTCTCGAAAAACCCGCCTTCGAGCCCGGGCGGCAAATTGGCGGCGCGGAACGCCGCCTTCGCCACCTCGGCCAGCGCGATCCGCCGATCGGTGCCCGCCACTGCGAATTGCCCTTCGGCGAATTCGATGTCCGCCTCGGCGGCTTCGAGCAGATGCGCGGCGAGCCGCCGGCCTTTGGCGATGATCTTGTCGGCCGCCATCCACACCGCCGAGCCGCCGATCACGGTCGAGCGCGAGCCGTTGGTGCCGATGCCAAAGGCGACGCGGTCGGTATCGCCGTCGATGTATTGGATGTCGGCCGGATCGATCCCGAGCTTTTCGGAGAGGACCTGCTTGAAGGTGGTTTCGTGGCCCTGGCCCTGGTTCTTGCTGCCCATCAGCAAGGTCAGGTTGCCGCTCGGGTGAAAGCGGATCTCGGCAAATTCCTGGCCGGGCCCGGCCGCCTTTTCGATCGGGTTGGCGAGGCCGATGCCGCGCAATTTTCCAGCCCTGCGCGAGGCCTCGCGCCGCGCCGCAAACCCGGCCCAATCCGCCAGTTGCAGAACCTTGTCCTGGTTGGCGAGAAAATCGCCGCAATCGTAGTTGAGCCCGAGCGCGGTTTTGTACGGCAGCGTCGCAATCATGTTGCGGCGGCGCAATTCGACCGGGTCGCGGCCGAGTTCGCGTGCCGCATCGTCGATCAGCCGCTCGATGACATAGGTCGCCTCGGGCCGGCCGGCGCCGCGATAAGGGGCGGTGCCGTTGGTGTTGGCCATCACCGCCAGCACCGAGACATGGGCGGCCGGGATGTCGTAGACGCCGGTCAAGGTGCCGACATTGCTGAAGCTCGCCAGCAGATTGCGCTCGGACGACACATAGGCGCCGACATTGGCCAGGGTCCTGACCCTGAGGCCGAGAAACCGGCCGTCGGCATCGAGCGCCAATTCGGCGGTGGTTATGTTGTCGCGGGCGTGTTCGTCGGCGAGGATCGCCTCGCTGCGCTCGCAGCTCCACTTGACCGGCCGACCCAGCTTTTTCGCCGCCAGCAGGACGAGGCGGTGCTCGGGATATTGCCAGCCCTTGGTGCCGAACCCGCCGCCGACATCGCCGGCGATGACGCGGATGCGGCTTTCCGGGATTTTGAAGATGCGGGTGGCGAGCGCCTGGCGCACCCGGTGCGGGTATTGCACGTCGGCGTAAAGGGTGAAGCGCTCCTCGCCGTCGTCCCACACCCCGATTGCGCCGCGCGGCTCCATGAAATGGGCATAGACGCGGCTGATCGCATAGCGCCGCCTGACCACGTGCGCGGCCTGGGCAAACGCCGTCTCGGTCGCCGCCTTGTTGCCGGATTCGAACAGGTTGGAGATGTTGTCGGGGCATTCGTCCCATACCGCCGCCTTGCCGGCAGCCGCCTCTTCGGTGTCGGTGACCGAGGGCAGGATGTCGTAGTCGATGGCGATGCGCTCGGCCGCGTCCTTCGCCGCGGCGAGGCTTTCGGCGACGACGAAGGCGACGGGCTCGCCGACATAGCGCACCGTGCCCTGCGCCAGGCCGAGAAAGGCGCGGGCGAACATCGGCGAGCCGTCGGGCCGCTTGCGCTGGAACGGCACTCCCATCACGCCGAGCCCGGCGGCGACGAGGTCGTCGGCGGTCAGCACCGCCAATACGCCGGGCGCGGTGAGCGCCGGTGCGGTGTCGAGTGCGCCGATGCGGGCATGCGCGTGCGGGCTGCGCAACACCACCGCATGCGTCTGGCCGGGCAGGTTCACGTCGTTCTGAAAACGACCCCGCCCGCGCAACAGCCGCCGATCCTCGAACCGCCGCACCGGCTGACCGATCCCGAACTGGCCCATCGCCTTCTCCCTGTCGTATCGCCGAATGTCATTGCGAGGAGCGCAGCGACGACGCAATCTCGCCTTGTCGGCGCATTGCGGCGCGAGATTGCTTCGCTGCGCTTGCAATGACAAGGCGTGCGAGGTGCGGATGGCCCAGACCGATCCCAACGCAGTCCCGCTCGAAATCGAGACTCTCGGCCGCGGCACGCCGCTGCTGTTCCTGCACGGCGGCGATTACTTTCTGCAGAACCGGCCGTTTTTCGACCGCCTGGCGCGGCGGCGACAGGTCATCATCCCGCGCCACCCCGGTTTCGGCGGCGCCGCACGGCCGGATTGGTTCCGCACGGTCGGCGATATCGCCTATCGCTATCTCGACCTGCTGGACGAGCGCGGGCTCGATGAAACGGTCGTTGTCGGCGCCTCGTTCGGCGGCTGGGTCGCGCTCGAAATGGCGGTGCGCTCGCCGGCACGGATCGGGCGCCTCGTGCTGATCGACTCGCTCGGGGTCAAATTTTCCGGGCGCGAGGCGCGCGACATCGCCGACATCCACGTGCTGTCGGCCGACGAGCTCGTTCGCCACAATTTCGCCGATCCGGCGCGATTTGCGCCCGATTACGCGAAATACAGCGAGCCCGAGATGGAAGCCGTCGCGGCCGACCGGGCGGCGGCGGTGCTGTACGGCTGGCGCCCCTACATGCACGACCCGGCGCTCGTCCACTGGCTGCACCGGATCGCGGCGCCGACCCTGGTGCTGTGGGGCGCGGAAGACCGGGTCGTCGCGCCGGATTACGGCGAACGCCTCGCCGCGGCGATCCCGGGCGCCCGCTTTCAGCGGATCGCCGGCGCCGGCCACCACCCCCAGATCGAAAACCCCGATGCGGTCGCCGAGGCGATCGAAGGGTTCACTGCCGAATAGACAACGCCGACATTGCGAGGAGCGGCAGCGACGAAGCAATCTCCATGGCCGTGAGCGCCGCCTGCCCGAGATTGCTTCCCCCCGGAACGCCCGCGGGCGGTCGTCCGGGGGTCGCAATGACGCAAGGACGGGAGCGATACTATGATGCATGTCTGGCATTTCAGCGAGATGGCCTATCACCCGGCCTGGCCGCATATGGGTGAGACCTATCGGGTGACCGTGCCGAACCGGCTCTACGACCCGCAGATCGGCGCCGACCTCTATCACCGCTATCTCGACGAATGGGCGCTGTGCGACGAGCTCGGCATCAACATCATGACCAACGAGCACCACGCCACGGTCACCTGCGCCGATTCGGTGTGCACGATCCCGATGGCGATCCTGGCGCGCGAGACCAAGAAGGTGCGCCTGTTGGCGCTGGGCATGCCGATCGCCAACCGCGAGAACCCGATCCGCGTCGCCGAGGAATATTCGATGCTCGACGTGATTTCGCGCGGCCGCATCGAGATGGGCTTCGTCAAGGGCGTGCCGTTCGAGATCTCGCCGGCCAACTCAAACCCGGCCGATCTGATGGAGCGGTTCTGGGAGGCGCACGACCTGATCCTGAAGGCGATGACCACGCATGACGGACCGTTTTCGTGGGAGGGCACGCATTTCCACTACCGCTCGGTCAACATCTGGCCGCGCCCGTGGCAACAGCCGCACCCGCCGGTATGGATGCCGGTGGGCAGCCCCGGCAGCGCGATCGAAGCGGCTGAGCGCGGCATCGTCATCGGCACGCTCAACACCGGCTGGGCCCGCACCCCGGGCATCTTCGACGCCTATCGCAAAAAGGCCGCGGAATGCGGCCGCTCGGCGAAGCTGCACGATCTCGCCTACATGGCGCTGATCGGCGTCGGGCGGACGCGCGAGGAAGGCTGGCGCCGCGCCGACCAGATTCTCGACTACAGCCGAACCTCGGGCATCGTGTCGCCGCAATTCGCCAACCCGCCCGGCTATGTCGCGCCGAAACTGGCGGCGAGCGCGATCGCCGGCGGCCTCAACACGGCGCGTGCCACCCGGCTGCAGACCCGCGACGGCAAGCCGATCAACCCGCGCACGGTCGGCGTCGAGGATGCGATCGGCGCCGGCCTCGTCTTTGCCGGCACCCCCGACGACGTGTGGGACCAGCTAAAGGCGTTCTACGACCATGTCGGCGGCTTCGGCCATTTGTTGATGATGGGCCAGGGCGGGCATATCAGCCACGACGACACGGTCGACAACCTGACCCTGTTCTCGCAAGAGGTCCTGCCGCGGCTGGCGGAATTGGGGTGAGACGGATCGATCGTCATCATCGGTCGGGCACGTTAATTTTGCAGGAAGTCAGCTCGCTCGAGCAACGCGGTCGCTAGGGAGTCGATTAGCGCTTCAGCCATCTCCCCGCGCTGTTTTGCTCTCAGGCCCCATGACCTGGCGAACTTCCGGTACTCCCGGCGATGCTCGGCTTCGAACGCTTTGGCTGCCGAATCATCGCTCTCCGCCATAATTCGCGTGAGGAAGAGGCGTTCAAGGTCCACGTCGTTTAGGCGCTCATGGTGTGTTAGGCGATTGCGCATCCGAAGATCTTCTTCAAACGAACGGTTAAATCATTTCATGACTCTGGAAATATCGGTTCCGTGATTTGGACATGCAATATTCAGATGACCCACGAATACCTTCAGTCTTTCTTTTAAAATATATACATTCTCAAGATAGAAAGCGCACATATTTCTAGGCTCTTATCCGGTTACGTTCTCAATGCGATTCCACGGCTATAGGCCGAACCGTGGTACGTCAACCGGATAATTCTCAATCCGTGCGCTTCGGTGGTCTCTAAATTCGGGAGTCACTACGCCGTCAAACCATTTGGTGGCATGAGTTATTAGCTTGGAAGAGTTGGATTGGTCGCGCCGAACCCTGCTTTCGGTCAGCCGTTCACCACTAATTTTCTTTTGCGTCATAAGCTCGCGCCCAACCACATCTAATCAAGTTCGCACTACACCAACTCCAGCCTGAGTTGCCGCCCCAACAGCGCCGCGGCGCGTTGCAGGGTTTCGATCGTCACGTTGCCTTTGTCGGGATCGAGGATGCGGTTCACCTGGGCACGGCTGGTGTGCATCAGGTCGGCAAGGCGCGCCTTGGTGATGCTCTTTCGCTTCATCTCCTCGGCGAGCTGCCAGGCGATCACCCGCTTGATCGCAGCCGTCGTCGCCTCTTCGCGAATCCCCTCCTCGTCGAGGAAATCTTCCAGGGTCGAGCCCCAATGGGGAGTGGCCGGCTCGCTCATCGCATCATCTCCCTCATCCTCTGCCGGGCAAGCGCGAGATCGTCGGGCGGCGTGCGCTGCGTCTTCTTGATGAAGCCGTGCACCACGCCGATCCTGCCCTCGTGCACGAAAAACAACAGTCGAGCGATCCGACGGCTCGGCAGCGTGCTGCGCACCTCCCACAACCCGCCGCCGAGCGCACGACACAGTGGCATCCCGACCGGCCAGCCGTATTGCACCACGGCCAGATCGCGCCCGACCGTGTGCCGATCCTCGACCGGAAGCGTCCTCAGCCACTCCCTCAACGGTTCTCTGCCCCGATCGCTACGGTAGAAGACGACGGGGACCGCGGGTAGCGCCGGCATTTGTGTATCATATATGGTCCCGGCGGAAAAACACCAGCATACCGATCAGTGCGCGGCGGGCTCGCTTGAAACGTCCGTTGGGATCGCTTGCGCTACCCTGGCGTTTGCCCTGACATTCGTGCCGACTGCGGGGAGGGCCTCGCGGCGAGCAAAAGTCGAGGACCGGCCATGACGTTGACTGTCGCGCACCTGCAACCGATCGTTGCCCTGATCGCCGGCATCCTGATCCTGATCGCCCCGCGCATCCTCAAC